>JBDLIV010000024.1:0-13051 GCA_039714675.1 Thermodesulfobacteriota bacterium | reverse complement strand
CGAATATGCCATTGTATCAGGAAAAAATTTTTTCAATGGGTTTTTAAGCGCAGTAGAACCAACTATAAATCCGTTAAGAGGACTTTTTGCAAAGATCGGGTTGAACTTATCAGTTGCAGAAACTGGTGTTGTCTCATTGATTATCATAGCTGCTGTGGTGGGGTCGTTAATAATGCTGCTTACAAAGTAGAATGAATAAAAATAGATTATACACAACCTTACTTTACAATCTTATCTAAAGTTTCGGCAGCATCCTCTGCCTTGATTTTTGCTTTAGCAGCTTTTCTGAATGCAATATCTTCCTCTTCTATTGCCTGATTAACCTCTTTGACTGCTTGTGGAAGCTCTTTGCTGTCTTTTGTCTGTTTTGCAAGTTTTGCTGTAAGACTCTCAGTCTTTTCCTGGAGCTGTTGAATCTCTTTTTTTGCAATTTCATACTTTTCATTTGCTTTTCTGAGTTTTTCTTCAGCCTGGGCAAGCTCAGCCTGTGGACCTGTGTCTGGTTCAGCTTCGAGATCAATATCCTGTGCTGCCATTACCAGTGCTGTCATTGGCAGGTGCGGTAAGAGTTTTTGCAGTGGTTCCCCCTGGGTATCAAGAACATGATTCTGGCGAATCCTGCAAGGCATAAAAACAAAAGAGGCTTGGGATGACATTTCAATAATATTATCAATAAATTTGTCTGGGACAATAACAGGTTTTGCATCAATACGGATATCTTCCAAAAGCTTTTGCAAGGCATGGTCTGAATTTTCTCTATCTTCCGTGGATTCAGAAGAGAGAACACGAATAACAGCTTTTGACCAGACATCACAGCGTGTCATTAGATATGCCAATAGCAGCATCAAGTGACTGGTGGCATCATTTTCCCACCACACATCAATGGTCTGTTCCTTTTTTTTCCGGTTTGCTATCCTCTCCCTTCGATTTTCATCAGTATGGAAAATAACAAGGTTCAGCCCTTCCCTGAAACCAGTCCTTAAATTTTTTGCATAATCAAACTCTCCTTTTCCGGAAAGTCCTCTGCCAAGCTCGTCCATCCAATTTATTACCGCGGTATTTGCCTTTAACGGCCCAAGGCCAAAGGATTGTATAATCACAGGCAAAGAGCGTGTAATTGCAGGCACTGCAACAACCAAAGGGGTTGCATGATAGTGAAGCTCGCGAATATGGGCTGACAATTCATGATACATTTTCTTTTTTTCAACTTTTATTTTAAGCCCTTCCCCTTTGATCAGGCGTATGGCAGCTGTCATGCCGGAACCACCTTCAAGCCATTGTGAAAATTCAAGAATAGACTTAAGACGCTTGGAATCATTGGTAAATGCAAGAATAACTGGACGCCAGTCGCGATCATGTTCAGGCTCTCTTGCAGCAGCCTCTAGATTTTTTTTGGCTTGCTGAAGATAATTTGATCGCCTGCTATCTGCCCATCTTGCAGTTCCTGATCTTTGTCGAAGATATTGATAAATTGCTACCAGTATACATATGGCCATTATCCCGCTTTGTATATCAATGGCAAGTATGGCACCGGCACAGATGATAAATCCTGCCAGGCTAAGCCATGGATTAAACCAACGGAATCTTGGTCTAAAAGAGGGACTTGCTGCCCGTGATTCATAAAAAGTGGCATAGTTGATCAAAGCGTATGAAATCAAAAAAAACATAGAGACAACCTTGGCAATCAGATTCAACTGGCCAAGCAAAATTGTGATCACAGCTATAAAACCGGAAAGTAAAACACCCCTTCGTGGATTTTGGGTAAAACCTGCTCCTTTGGCAAATGGATTTAAAATAGTGAATATCTTATCTTTGGCAATGGATTGTAAAATTCTGGGTGATCCAAGAAAAGAGGCCATGGCAGAGGATAATGTGGCTGAAATCACCCCGGCAGGAATGAGCCAGGGAACCAGGGAAACTTTTTTCATGGCACCATAATCTGCCACTAATTCAAAATTGGACATGGACCCTGCAAATACGATAACTGCCAGCAGATAGATAATGGCGGACAGCCCCACAGCAAAAAACGTCCCCATGGGGATTGCTTTGCCAGGATCTTTTAAATCACCTGACATGTCTAATCCTTGAGTAAATCCTGTCACAGCAGGAAAAAAGATTGCAAACAATACCCAGAATGACATGCCTTTATCTGGATCTGCAAAGGTTGGTGCTGCAAAATTTTGCACCATTTGCCCATAGTTCCACTGCATAATTCCGCCGATAAAAAAAGATGCAAGTGCAAACACCAGCAGGAACATTACAATATATTGAAATTTTGTAGCAAAGTCAGCGCCCAGCCAGGCAAGAAAAAACAGAAACACCACAGCAATCAGGGCAATTTTTTGAGATGAGAGATATGAAACCTTTGGTATAATGTCCATTACAGCTTCACTGAACCCCATACAATAGAACGCAATAGAAACAGACTGTGCTAAAAAAAGTACCAGTCCTATGGCTCCGCCGAACTGAACCCCAAGAGTTCTTGCAATCAGATAGTATGCCCCCCCGCCTTTTACATGAATATTGGTGGCAATGGCAGACAGAGATGTGGTGGTAAGAATGGAAACCAGATTTGCAAGGGCAACCAGGATGAGAGCTTTTCCAAGACCGGCATGTCCTACGGTATATCCCATTCTTAGGAACAGAATAATTCCCAGGATTGTCAAAATACTTGGGGTGAAAACACCTGAAAACATTCCAAGTTTATAGTCGGATGATGCCTCTTGCTTGTTGTCTGTCTTAATAAAAGATTTGCCCAAATCATAATTCCTTCATGAAAGTCACAACCCGATGGTATGCAAAGATTTTCGCATAAACCAAGGTCAGATACAACAGGAATCTGAAATTTTATAACCTCAAAAGGTTTTTTGTCTCAAATATACAGTCATGGGAGCCTGTTTAAATATAATTAAATATGCCTTTACATAAATTCTGATCATTGATAGTGATTGCAGTTATGACTAATTCAACTATGGGCAAAAAACGATATAAGCAAACGCCCCCAAGGCCCTCCTTTTTTAAAATTCTGCAAAAAAACAGCCTTGCTATTTTGGCAATTGCACCCCTGCTGATGGGAGTCATAGGCCTTGTAGGTCTATTTCAGGTTTTGGTGACTCCAAAAACGTTATCCAACCTGTTTCAAGGCAATCCCATTATTGATACCATGGTCGGTACACTGACAGGTGCCGTTGCATCAGGAAACCCGGTTATCAGTTATCTTATCGGTGGTGAACTACTTGGTCAGGGAATATCTCTTTATGCGATTAGCGCCCTTGTTCTGTCATGGGTCACTTTGAGCTTTATCCATTTGCCTGCAGAAGTGGAAGTGTTCGGAGGCCGATTTACCCTGTATCGTAATATACTTGCCTTTTGCTTTACCATAATAACTGCCATATTAACCACCCTTACCCTTAGCGTGTTATTATGAAAAATCAAGACAATCCCTTTACCTTTCGAGGAAAATACTTCCTTTTAGTTGTTTTGATTTTTTATGGTGTATTATTTTTTTTCAACAGTCAGACAGCCCAGCTTGCTCTACTGAAAAGCAGCAGTGTTCTGAAAAAAATTTTGCCTATTTTGATGTTTGTTATTTTATTTACTGCTGTGCTTAATTTTTTTTTACAGCCAAAACAAATTGCGAACCATCTCGATCGGGAAAGTGGGATCAAGGCTTGGATATGGGCATTGGTAGCCGGAGTGATCAGTCATGGGCCAATGTATGTCTGGTATCCTATGTTGGAAAATTTACGCTTCCATGGTATGCGGGACGGTCTTATTGTGGTTTTTTTTGCTTCTAGAACCATTAAAATACCACTTATACCAATGATGATAGACTACTTTGGCTGGGCATTCACCTTGATATTGTCTTTCTATATCCTGATTGGCGCTCTGGTCCAAGGCTTGATATTAGAAAACCTTACACAAAATTCTATTGACCCTTGAGTACCCTTTAGTCTGGAAATGTGCGAAGTTTTATAAAGACATCCAAATATAATTATGGTTTGAATGCTAAAAGATATCAAAATAATACATCACAAAAAATTGGGGCCAAAAAATATATTGTTTAACAATCTTCAATAGAGTATAAAAAATGCATTAAAGCAGTTAAAAAAGGTTTTGTGATATCTTGAAATTCTACACCAATGGAAAATTGACCATTCTCTTTTTTAATCCTTCTGACACATGCCATAACACCTATTTCATCGGCAACTCCAGGAAAATGCATATAAACTCTTAAAAGATCACCCTCTCTAAAGGCATTCATATCGCTTTTCTTATCTTTGTATGTAAACCCACAGCCTTTCTTACTTATATCAAATACTACAGCTTTAAACTCAGCATTTTTAGCTTCAACCCTTACCGGAATAACAACATCATTTCTTTTAGCAGCTCTTAACTCTCTTTGTTGAACTACTTTGGGATATTCAATGGCAATGGCTTTGATAGGGTTAGTAATCGTCTCTATAAAACTGGTTTTAAATGCATAAACAGAGCCGTTATACAGATATTTTACAACCATTTTGTTTCCAGAAAACAGTTTGTTTTTCAAACTTTTATATTGTTTGGGGAAGGTGATGATAATGAATTCATCCCGAAGCATACCAATAAATATACATGTGGCAGAAAAATTGATACCATCAATTTCAAGGTAAACTTTATTACCAATATCAATATATATGTTTTCAGCTTTATCTAATTGGAAAGTGCTTTCTAACCCTTCCATCATCATGTCCTCTCTATGTGATGTTAAAATTATAATAATTTAGAATTATATCAAATCAAGTATTGATTAACACTGTTTTTGTCAAGAAATAAAACAGCCTTTTATCCAATATTAATGAATAAAAGGCTATTTTTTAAACAAAAATAATAATTGCTATGGTTTTTCAAAACTCATGACAAAAACATGACTGTTTCCTCTTCTAAACAACAACTGCACAGTTTTGCCTTTATCTATGGTGTTTAAATATTCTCTATATTCCTTAATGGTAGAAACTTTATTATGGTTAATTTCCATCAAAAGGTCTCCGTGGCGGACAACTGTATTTGATGCTTCACTCTCCGGCTCTATTTCAATAACTACAAGACCTTTGATATTCTCAGGGTAACCCAGTTTTCCGGCAATATCTGCATCCATCTGCTTGAATCTGAAACCGAACAGGTCAAAACCTTGATTTGCATTAGCCATCTCAGGACCATTTTCAGGTCTTTTCCCAAGTTTTACTTTTAATAATTTTTCTTTACCTTCACGTATCAATTTAACATCAACCTCTTCACCAACCAAGGAGCCTGCGATGGTCAAACTGAGATCCCTTGAAGAGTCAATATCTTTATCATTTATCTTAAAAATTACATCACCAGCTTTAATCCCTGCCTTATCAGCAGGGTCTCCCTCATAGACTTTAGCAACCAAAACGCCTCTGGTTTCTTTAATATTATAATACTGCGCCAGCTCTTTAGTAATATTTTGAATGGCAACCCCCATCCATCCGCGGGAAACTGACTGCTGATCTGTCAATTGTTTAATAACACCTGTTGCAAGGTCCGAAGGTATAGCAAATCCTATGCCCTGGCCAGATCTGATAATTGCCGTATTAATACCAATAACTTCACCTTCAAGATTCAATAGAGGTCCGCCGGAATTTCCAGGATTAATTGAAGCATCAGTCTGGATAAAATCATCATATGGTCCTGAACCAATTATTCTTCCTTTTGCGCTTACAATACCTGCAGTTACAGTCTGTTCAAGTCCAAAGGGACTGCCAATGGCTACCACCCATGAGCCGACTTCAGCTTTTGAAGAACTCCCAAACTTTAAGGGTACCAGATTCTTTCCTTTAATTTTAATGAGTGCCAAATCTGTCACAGGATCAGTTCCTATGATCTTTGCATCATATTGTGCCTTATCATGCAATATTACCTTAATTTGATCAGCATCCTTAATCACATGATTATTGGTGACAATATATCCATCTTTGCTTATTATAAATCCTGATCCCAGGCTTTTCTCTTTTCTGCTCTGGGGCCTTTGATTGAAAAAAGGGGCAAAAAATTCATCAAAAGAGTCATTGTTGCCGCCAAAGGGCTGCCCGAAAAAATGTTTAAAAACTCTTCCTCCTCCTTTAATTGTTTTAACTGTCTGTATATTTACAACTCCGGGTTTTGCATGTTCAGCAAGCTCTGCAAAACTTGCCGGCACCATTGCTGTTTTTGCCCCACTTATAACCGGCACAACAATAAGAGTAAGAACCATGGCAATAAAAACTGTTTTATTTGTATGTCGCATCATAACCTCCCATTTAAGTTATTTTTTATTAATAATCAAATTTACCTTTTAAATAGTGTCTGAACAAATTAGCGGTTTTTGGTCGGGCACTAAATAGATAATAAAACATTTATATGACTATTAAATAACCTCAAGATTATTATATGGTAATGTAATGGTAAAAACACTGCCTCCATCATGCCTGTTTGATACTGAAATATCCCCTTTGTGCTGACGCACAATTGTTCTTGCCAGGCTTAAGCCCAGACCTGTCCCCTGTTTTGTCCGCGATACATCTGCCCTGTAAAACCTTTCAAATATTCTTTCAAAATCATCTGATTCAATACCAATTCCTGTATCCTCGATTTTAATTATAACCTCATTATTTTGCAAAATAGCAAAAACAGTGACCTCTCCTTTTTCAGGAGTATATTTTATTGCATTATCCAGCAAATTGGAAAACGCCCTTTGAAGCATTTTCATGTCTGCAGAAACCAATATTTTTTCCTGGATATTTTGAGAAAATTTAATACTTTTATCTTCTGCAAGAGGTGCAAAAAGTTCGCAGGCATTCCTGATCATAACTGAGATATCAGTTGCCTCAAATTTTAATTCACCCTCCCCGGCTTCCACCCTTGAAATCACCAGCATTGTATTGATCATATCCAGGAGACGGTCTGACTCCTCAATGGTATTTGAAGCCATGGTACGATAATTTTCCATATTTTCCTCATGGATAAGTGCAAGTTCAGCAAATCCTCTTATTCTTGTGATTGGGCTTTTTAAATCATGGGCAATATTATCACTCATCTCCTTTATACTTTTTACAAGCTCTTCTATTCTGTCCAACATGGAATTAAAGGTTATAACAAGCTGATCAAGCTCATTTTTATTGCCTGTTGTGGTGACTCTTGCTTCAAGGTTATGCCCTGTAATATTTTGGGCGGTTTTTGTTATGGTTTTTACATTGGACAATGCTTTTGAAATCAAAACCCACCCTGATAAGGCAGAGAAGATAATTATAAACCCCATGGCGGCAAAAAAGACCTTTTTAAACGCAGATAAGAATTTAGACTGAAAATCCATTGCAATTCCGGTTTGCAAAATTACATTTGCAGCTACAAAACTGTAAAGAATTCTTGCTTTTTGTTTTGTCGATGGAATAACAATGGTTTCAAAAATATTCTTATTGGTGACAATAAGATTTTTTAAAGCATGCTCGTGAATATGAACCTGCTGCCAGTAAGACATATGGGAAGATGCGAACACTTCTCCTGAAGGATATAAAAGCCTGAAAAAAATTACTTTTTCCCCTGCTGCCTGGGCTTCCAATACTGCAAGTTCTCTTGCACCCATCAATCCGTTTCTTTGAATGGAGGCAGAAAATTTAGATACATTATCCAAAAGGATCTGGTCTGTCTGGGTCTCAATGGTTTGTATGGCAAGCAGATAAAACAGCAGAAAAGCAACACCTGAACAGATTGTAAAAACTCCTGTAAACCACAGAGTCAACCTGAATGCAATGGTATTAAAAATCTTATGACGCATTAAACTTTCAGGACATATCCTGCACCCCGGATAGTATGAATCAACTTGGGATCATAGCCCTTATCAATTTTATCTCTTAACCTGCAGATTCTTGCTTCAACAACATTGGTCATTGGATCAAAGCTGTAGTTCCAGACATGCTCCATAATCATGGTTTTTGAAACCACTCGCTCCCTGTTTCTTAACAAATACTCAAGAAGAGAAAATTCAAGGGGCTGTAATTCTATAATTTCACTGCCTCTTTTAACCTGGCGTTTTAGAATATCAACATTGAGGTCAGCATATGAAAGATTTACAGGATCTGTTATGTTCCCAGCCCTCCTGATAAGCGCCTGCACCCTTGCAAGAAGCTCTGAAAAAGCAAAAGGTTTGGTCAGGTAATCATCTGCCCCTGCTTGAAGGCCATTCACCCTGTCATCCACCCTGTCCCTTGCACTTAATATAATAACAGGAGTATTATTTTCTCTTTTTCTGATTTTCTTAATTAAAGATATACCATCCAATTGGGGCAGCATGATATCAACAACCATTGTGTCATATGGTTCATCAAAGGCCATTTCAAACCCTTCAGTTCCTGTTGTTGCATGATCTACTGCAAACCCTGATGAAATAAAGCCTTTTTCAATGAATTTTGCAATTTTTAAATCATCTTCTACAAGAAGTATTCTCATGGCATGCCTCTTAAAAATCCCCTACTTTACATTTTCTTGTTAAAACAAATCAAAGTTTACGCGATTAAATATGTTGCAGTTCCTGTCGCAATACGGGTTTTTATTTCATTATAGAGATCAATTTTGGCAACCACAATTCTCGAACCCGCCCTTATGACCCTGCTTTTACATTTAAATGATTCGCCTTTACCAGGTCTTAAATAATCCACACGCATATCTATTGTAGCAGTAGAGGTCACTTTTTTTTTAATTACATCAATGGGTTTATCTTCATTCAATTTTACACAGGAAATTAATGCACTGAGCCCCCCTGTGAGATCAATAACTGAAGCAGACACCCCTCCATGCAGGATACCGGCAATTGAGTTGCCGATCAAATCTTTGGTCATATTAAAACTTGTCACTGCTTGACTTGTTTCATAATCAAGATCATCAATATCAATGCCTAAAACCTTGTTAAAAGGTATCAACTCAAGATAGTACTTTTTTATTTCATCAAGTTCAAATTCAGCCATGCATCATCCTCTATTTTCTCTTTAAAATCCCCAATGTTTTTACCATTTCAAGTTCCTCATAATCTCCTGAAGCTATGGCGATTTCGTAAACCTGACGCGGAGCCTGCCCTCCCTTTTCAGGATCAAAAAAAATATCATGTATAACCAGAAACCCCCCGGGCTTAATATGACTGGCCCAGGTCAAAAAATCTTCATATACTGACTCAAAGGAGTGGCCTCCGTCTATAAATAACATTGCCACAGGTGTTTTCCACATTTTCCCGGCAACACTGGAGGCAGCAACAATTGGCACAACACTGTTTTCAAGGGATGTTCTGCTGATTGTCTGCTGAAAAAAAGGGAGTGTATTAACCCTTGATAATTTAGAATCAAAAAGGTCAGCATCAAAATACTCTTCACCTGGTTGCTGCTCTTGAGATCCTTTATGGTGGTCAATTGAAAAGAGAATGGAATCGTGTTGTTTACAGGCACATCCAATTATATAAGCAGATTTGCCGCAATAACTTCCAATTTCAAGGATGGGTCCATTTTCCGATGCTTTAAGTGCGATATGGTAAAGTTGATGTGCTTCTTCATCATCCATAAAACCTTTAATGCTTTTCAATAGATCAAAATCAATCTTCATCATAAGTCCTGACAAGTATTTCCCGTGGTTTAGATCCAACCTGGGGACCTACAATACCCTCATACTCCATCATTTCAACAAGACGTGCAGCCCGGTTATAACCGATACGCAGACGTCTCTGTACAAAAGATATGGATGCCTGACGGGTTTTGGTCACCAGAGCCACAGCCTCATCATATTTTTCATCGTAATCAGATTCATCAAACTCTTTTGTCTCATCATCACCACTTCCTATAGTAATATCTTCAATATAATCAGGAGATTTTTGCTCTTTTAAAAAAGTTGTGATTCTGGCAATTTCCTTTTCAGAAATATAAGCGCACTGAATTCTGACAAGTTTTCCTGTTCCAGGAGGGCAAAACAACATATCCCCGTTTCCCAGAAGGCTTTCAGACCCTCCTCCATCAAAAATAGTTCTGGCATCAACTTTTGAAGATACCTGAAAAGAAATCCTGGTGGGAAAATTAGCTTTAATACTTCCGGTAAGTACATCAACCGAAGGTCTCTGGGTTGCTATTATAAGATGGATTCCAGCGGCTCTTGCCATCTGGGCAAGCCTTGTCAAGGCAAATTCCACATCTTTAGAAGCCACCATCATAAGATCTGCCAGCTCATCTACAATTACTACTATATAGGGAAGCTTTTCAAGCCGCTCTTCTTTTGACTCTTCCGTATCATGGTTTTTTTTATCATTTTGTGATGCAACCATGGAATTGTATTGAACAATATTTCTCAACCCGGCCTGCTCGAGAAGTTCATATCGCCGCTCCATCTCCCTGACTGCCCAGAAAAGCGCGTTGGTTGCTTTTTTCATATCTGTCACAACAGGAGATATCAAGTGTGGGATATCATTATATACGGATAGCTCAATTCGCTTGGGATCAATCATAATCATCTTGATTTCATCCGGGGTTGCTTTATACAGCAAACTGATGATCATTGCATTCAGTCCTACACTTTTACCGGTTCCTGTGGCACCGGCAATGAGAAGATGAGGCATGGAATCCATTTTTGTCACAACAGATCTTCCCAGAAGATCTTTTCCAAGACCAAGTGTCAGCAAAGATTCAGACATTGCAAACTCTCTTGAAGTAATCAAATCCCTTAAACTAACATTTTCTCTCTCATCATTAGGTATCTCAATACCCACAACATCCCTTCCTGGAATGGGAGCAACAATTCTTATGCTTAGAGCGCTCAAGGCAAGGGCAAGATCATCTGACAGTCCTGCAATTTTGCTTATCTTTATTCCAGAAGCGGGTCTATATTCAAATGTTGTTATAACAGGGCCTGGCAGTATTTCCACCACATCTCCTGATACATTGAAATCACTGAGTTTGTTTTCCAGAATTTTTGCTTTACCTTTTAGTAACTCTGCATCAATATCTGTGTCAATTTTTTTTGCCTCATTCAAAAACGAGACTTTAGGAAGAAGAAATTGCTGCTTTTCCCTGATATCTGCAAAGTGTACATCTGCTTTAAAATCTGAATCATCTTCTTCTATCTCCACAATGGCTGGTTCAATAAAATTGTCAGGCTCTGACAACTCTTCATTTTTTATAAATTTTTCAGGAATTTTAATAATCTGAAGGTCATGCGTAATTTCATCATTTCTGGACATAGGGGGTGTTATATCAATCTGATTTTTTCTCTCTCTTTTTTCTCTCTGCCACTTTTCATATTTTTCCTTACAGAAATTAATAAATTCCTGAAAATCCCGGCCCACTGTTTTTAAAAGATTCAAGACTTTCTGCTTTATTAATACACCAATGGTAATAATAGAAATCCCTGTGGTAAGGGTAAAACCTATAATTAAAAAGAGTGTCAAAATGATTATACAACCGGTGATATTGGCATATTTTAACAAGAAAGAAGCGACAGTGATGCCAATGATACCGCCTGATGAAACAGTTGTGTTCAAAATATTATAGTCATCTTTAAAAAGAAAAAACATACCTCCTGTACAAATCATTAAAAACAGGCCTCCAACCATGGTCAGGAACATTATCTTCAAAGACTTGGCTTTTATGATCCATACACTTATACACCCTAAAATAACAGGTATCCAGAACGCTCCCAGGCCGAAAAGGAAAACAGATGCTCCTGCAAAGTGGGCACCTAAAAGCCCGAATGAGTTATGAATTTTTTCAGGAATATTAAAAAAATTATTGCCGACACACGGATCTGCAATATTATAAGAGAGCAGACTGACACAGGTGAAGACAATCAAAAAAAAGAGGATTATGCAGACAAGTTCTTTTTTCATACTTCAATTATCACCGGTACAATCAAGGGTCTGCGGCTGATCGTAAAAGAAAAATATTGTTTCAGAGCTTTTTCCAGTTTTTTTGTTAGAACTTCTATTTTTGATTTGGTGTCATGATCCATCTCTTCTACAATTTCAAGAATAACACACTGGGCATCCTCAATAAGGTGCCCTGTGGCAGAATCAAATATAAATCCTTTTGAAGTTAGTTCTGGGCCATAAAGCACCACCCCGGTCTCCTCATCAAGAATCATTGTCACTACAACAAGTCCCCCTTCAGAAAGTTTTTGGCGTTCTTTTAATACACTTCTGCCAACATCACCTATTCCTTTGCCGTCAACAAAAATCCTGCCTGTGCGGACTCTCTCTGCAATATAGGTTCCATCGTCATTTTTTTCTCTATGGTTATTAAAGGTAATAACCCTGCCATTTTCTGCCACAATAACATTCTGTTTTTGCAAGCCTTGTTTTTCTGCAAGCCTTGCATGCATGACAAGATGCCTGTATTCCCCGTGAATAGGAATAAAATACTTAGGTTTTGTCAAATTGAGCATCAATTTAAGCTCTTCTTGATGGGCATGACCTGATGTATGTATCTTGGCAATTTTTGAATAAACTACATCAGCTCCTCTCCGGTACAGTTTATTAATAATACTGGCAATGGCTTTTTCATTTCCTGGAATATGTTTGGATGATAATATTACCTGATCACCTTTTTTAATTTTGATCTGCTTATGCATGCCCGAAGCCATACGCACTAGGGCTGACATGGGTTCTCCCTGGCTGCCAGTAGTTATAAGTACAACTTCATTATCTTTGAATTCTCTTATCTGCCTTAGCTCAATAATTGTATTTTCAGGACATTGGATATGACCAAGATCCATTGCCACGGCAACGATCTGCTCCATGCTCCTGCCATTGAAAATAACTTTGCGATGATTTTTCACAGCAATATCAATTACCTGCTGTATTCTGAATACATTAGAGGCAAACAAGGCAACAATTACCCTGCTCTTTGCTGTATTAATCAATTTTTCAAGATTCTGGGCCACTTCATGTTCGGAGATTGTATATCCCTCAATCTCAACATTGGTGGAATCTGATAAAAGTGCCAGCACACCTTTTTCACCAAATCTTGCAAAACTTGAAATATCAGTATCT
>JBDLIV010000023.1:0-13721 GCA_039714675.1 Thermodesulfobacteriota bacterium | reverse complement strand
TTCAGGCTGCTCTTCCATTCCTGCTATTACCATGGGTATTTTTAGTGAAACACCCACTGATTCAAAATGTTTTGGTTTTAAACACGATTTGTCTGCTGTAATGATGCCTGTTGTCCCTCTGGTTATCTGATGGATAAATGGAATTTGTAAAAGGCTTGAAAGTAAAACAGGTATTTTTAATTTTTTTGCCACCTCTTTTTGAAAAAGTGCCATAAAGCCACAAGCACCTGTAACAGCATGAACTCCATGATCAAAAAGATTTTGGGCAGCTTTAATAAAAGGGGTGACAAGTTCAGGATCCTGCTGGTTCAACAGACGATCAATGGAGGCTCCTTCCACTTTTTCATAGCGAACAGGAAACTTGAATGTACTTGCATTGCCAATATTTCCTGGTATGCATGGATATGAGGCATCAAGAATCAGAATTCCAATGGATTCTCCATACCATGACTGGCCTGTTTTCCCTCTATTATATATTGTCATATGTTTTTTATCCCTATTATCAAGCTATCGGTTAAGTTCAGGGGCTGCCGACCGCTGGGAGGGAACCAGGAAAAGGTGAAGGCGCTTCTGGCAGTCCGCTGCAACGAGTATTATACATGCTTGATTCTGTTCCGAGTATTATTGATTTTCACTATAATATTTAATTGCCCCAGGATGAAGAGGAGTTGTGATACCAAAAGACCCATTGTTATCCTGCATCATCATTGCGGTCTT
Organism: Thermodesulfobacteriota bacterium; assembly: GCA_039714675.1. Taxonomy (GTDB): domain Bacteria; phylum Desulfobacterota; class Desulfobacteria; order Desulfobacterales; family Desulfobacteraceae; genus Desulfobacula. The sequence goes on along the minus strand of JBDLIV010000023.1, from coordinate 13,004 downwards.
TTTGAGTTCCCGAAGATAGTTTATTCCCTTTTCGCTGTAAACGATTTTAAGTAGTTGATAAACTATATCTTCAGGTACATCTTTGTGAGCAATCCATAATGCAGAATCTTGAAATGTACGGGTCTCTTCTAAAACACCTTTGTAAGTGTTTTTAGGAATTATATTTTTTTCAAAATATGGATGATTCTTGAATAAATTGCTTTTCAGGCCATCGTCATAAGTCTGTAGCAAATTAATGTCTGTTGTATATGACGCCATTATAACAGCACTTGAGGGATAAGCGGTAAAGAGCCAACAGGCATCAAGTTCGTTTTTTAAGAAAGCATTTGTTGCATTATTATAACTTGTGTATTTGCGATTTAATTTATCCCAGATGCCTAATTCAGAGAAAAATATTTCGGCTTGGTAATATGCGCCAGAGCCAACATTCCCGACACCTATTCTTTTCCCTGCAAGTTGGTATGCAGAAGTAATTCCTGAATCCTTTTTTACAAACAGTTGTGCAGGTGCACCATAGAAATAACCTAACACCCTTAAATTTTGATATTTTTTAATGTCATTCTTCAATAAACCATTGATAGCCATATAAACATGGCTTGCGTATGCAATCGATAAAGCGGATTTGTTGGAATTCACTTTTCGAACGTTTTCAAAAGAGCCTTTCGTTGAATAGTCTCTTAAATTTATTCCCTTACGCATAGCGAGATGTGAAATTCCTTTTGAAAAGACTGTAAAAGTTCCTCCATACGGCCCTCCATAAAAGACATATTGTGGTTGTCCATTTTTCTGTGTGCTTACACAGGAGGAAATGGTAACAAGGGCAATGAAAGCATATAATAATAAAATTGGGGCTGCATTTCTAACAGATTTCATTTTCAACTTTCCTCCATTGTGTAGAAAAGGTTAATGCTTTAAATATTGGGTGAAACCGTATAACAAAGTTTTATCCCTGCAATAAACAGTTGTCTGCATTTCACTAATATGCTACTGGTATGACAGTGATAAACTGCCATGTCAATATTTTTTATATGCAGAATAAAGCAATAGAAGGAGTATTGTGAATGAGTTTTTTAGAACGAGGATTTGAGGAATCTGAATTTGAAGAACGAACACTGAAAGCTCAAAAAATGATGGCTGAGCAGAAACTGGATGCTGTTTTTTTAACTACAGAACCCAATATAAGGTATTTTTCAGGTTTTTTTACACAATTCTGGGAAAGCCCTACCCGGCCATGGTTCCTCATTGTCCCTGCCACGGGTAAGCCAATTGCAGTGATCCCGGAGATCGGTGCAAGCGGTATGGCAGCCACCTGGATTGATGACATCCACACCTGGACATCCCCTGATCCCTCTGACGACGGTATCACTCTTGTTGCTGATATATTGAACAATCTTTCACATAAATATGGCCGCATTGGGGCAACATTAGGAGTTGAATCTCATCTCAGGATGCCGTTTAACAATTTTATTGAACTCTCTTCCAGGTTGAATCACATAGAGTTTATTGATATTGCCACCCAGATCCATTGCCTTCGCTCAGTAAAATCAGAAGCTGAAATTGAAAAAATTCGAAAAGCATGTGAAACAGCGCATACAGGATTTGCAAATATCCCAAATTATGCCAGAACCGGTCAGACAGAACGGGATATTTGCAGACAGATGCGCATTGACATGCTGGAGGCAGGAGCAGACATCATAAAGTATCTCATATCAGGATCAGGACCTGACGGATACGACAGCATCATCATGGGGCCCACAGACCGTCGGTTGAATCAGGGAGATATATTAATTATTGATGTTGGTGCTGTGTATGATGGTTATTTTTCAGATTTTGATCGTAATTTTGCTTTTGGCAGCCCCAGCGATGCTACTCTAAGGGCCTATAATACTGTTTATGAGGCAACTGATGCCGGATTTAAAACTGCCAGACCCGGTGCAACTACTACTGATGTATACACTGCCATGTGGTCTGTCATGGAAGCTGCAGGAGCCCTGGGAAATAATGTTGGCCGTTTAGGTCATGGACTTGGAATGCAGCTGACTGAATGGCCTTCCATCACAGAATTTGATAATACTGAGCTGGTGCCGGGCATGGTGATAACTTTAGAACCCGGGATGATGTATGCTCCAGGAAAGTTCATGGTTCATGAGGAAAATATCGTTATTACCGAAGCCGGAGCAGAATATCTGTCTGTCCGCTGCTCCCCGGAACTTATTATTATTGAATAACTGCCATGCACCCCAAAGGGCATAACCTGAAAGCCACGCGCAAAACATATAAAAATTAGAGCTGTTAGCTTGTTATGTTAAATCAAAAAGGAGTGAACAATATGATGAAAGAGCTGGAATTTGAAGCAATGGAGATCCCACTTGAGTATTCAAAGGATCCACGTCCTGACAAGGTCCACATCGGACTGGTACAATTATCTACTGACAACTCTCTTGAAGGGGACTGGACAAAGCTTGTTGGATCATCAGCCTTGATTTTCAGCAGCAGAGTCTATTATTCCGGTGTCATGACCCAAAAAGCGCTCAATGAAATCACCCAAGGGATAACTAAGGCTGCCAGCCTGATTGCTACCGGCCTTCCAATGGATGTCATGGCATTTGGGTGTACTTCCGCCTCAATGGTTATCGGAAGTAAAAAAATAGAAGAATTATTGACCGCCCATCATCCCGGCATACCTGCGACCAATCCATGGATGGCAGCAAAGGCAGCATTTAAGCGGTTAAATGCTGAAAAGATATCTATTTTTTCGCCCTATCCAACTGAAGTAAACTATCCCCTCTACCGGAAACTTCTTGCCCAAGGATTTAATGTCCCGGCTATTGGTGCCTTACGAATAGATAACGATATCGACATTTCAACTATTTCATTTGATTCAATGGTAAAAGGTGCTGAACGAATTCTCAATCAGGCAAAAACTGATGTGCTTTTCATGTCCTGCACAAACTTAAGGATTTTAGATCATATTGAAAAACTTGAATCTATCTTTGATATCCCAATTGTATGCAGCAACCAGGCAATGTTTTGGCATGCCATGACACTTGCAGGCAGATCTCCAAAATGTAAAGGCTTTGGACGTTTGCTAAATAGTTAACCAAACTGATTATTCAGTTTTTGTAGAAACTGTCAAATGGCTAAATCCCTTAATTCTTATTTCCTGTTTTCAGGTACTCCTTTATTTTAGCAATAGTCATTTCTGACAGGCCAAGGTCATCAACATTCCTGCCTTTTTCCCACCAGTTGGTTTCATGGATTGCATTATAAATATTGACAACTGAATCTATTGTTGGGGTTGCAACATTGACTATTTTTCCGATCATGCTCCATGGGACAAGCCCGCATGCTGCATCTTCTGTAAAATACCTGCTGCCAATATCATGGGGTCCTGAAATAGGGGTCAAGGATATATTTCCATGAATTGCCATATAAAGATCTTTCCAGGTATATCCTGGTTCAAGGCCGCTGAAATCTTCTGTTGAGGTAATATTATAACCAAACTTTTTACCTATTGCCTTTCTTTCAAGATCAATTTTAAGATTAATTTTCATTGAACCAGGGGTGATGCCATGTTCATATAAAAAGAAAGTTCTTTTAGGCCAGTTTTCTATGGCGCTTATACTTGTAACACAGGGTCCTGCATGGACTCCCGGGTTGACTATGCTTAAACCTGACTCTAAAACATCATCATAAACTTTTTCAAACATATGAATCTGGTTTATTTCATCTATAAGCTCATCACCTTTCTGGGCTGGCATAAAAGCTATATTCACAGGGTTATATCCATGTATGACGACTTTGCATGGTTCTGTCACTCTTGTATCATAGGGAAGGTTATTCACTTCTGCTATTACAGGCATTTTGTCATCTTTGAATACAGTTTTAAAAAGAAGTGCGCCAAATGCTCCGGGATAAAGAACAATCACCTGATTCTCATCTGTTTTCCCTTTAAGAAGTCTTGCATAATTATCATGGGCAAAAGCAGGGGCAACAATCAAAATATATTTTATATCTTTTATGGCTTTATCAATATCTGATGTTACCATGGAAAGTTTGAATTTTCCTTTGACAGCTCCGATGCCTTCAATTGTTTTTGTTTGAAAAAGCTGCTCCAGATTATCTTTAAACTGCTCCATTTCAAACAGATTCACTGAAAAGCCCCTGGATACCAGATCAACTGCCATGGCATGTGCCCCATGTCCTCCACCAAGAATTGCAACCTTTTTTTCCATTAACAATCTCCTTTTTTTAAAGTATCAATCAACTGAAACCTTTCAGAATCTATTAACTATTGAGAGTGGTATGTTTTAATGAGTCATCTACAGTTTAACACTACAATCTGTGCAAATTATTTTAGTTAATACCCTAACGGCCGTGACTCTGTGAATATCCTGAACGTTCAGGTGAAAACCATCCCTTGAGCAGATCTGTATCCGGCCTGAAAATTTCCACCTTCAAAGGATAGCAAATGGATTTATCACTGGAATGCTCTGAACTGCAGTCACCGCCCGGGCAGGTGGATAATCCTGCGATAAGATCAATCTCTGCAAAAAATTCAATAAAGTCACCCGGCCGCACCGGGCTTGCCTTCATAAAATATTGGTGCGTATCATGGGTAAATCCGGTACACATAAAGACATTTAAAACATCATGAACATAGGTTTCAGCATTTTGCAGCGAAAGATCTGCCTCATCTGCCAGTGCCCTGATCAGGTTGGAATGGCAGCAGTGATGATACTCCTGCCCGCTCAATAATTTACCGGTATAGGGATCGCATCGTGTGCCGATCACGTCATGCACTCCTGCTCCATATTCATCAAAGCCGTACCAGTCAAGTGTATCATAGGTAATGGTTGCCATGGGCCGCATAAAGGGAAAGCAGCTCCACATGCGGTCTCCTGTACTCAGATGTGTGCCATGAAGCGCCCGTGTCTTGCCACTGTAAAACCGCTCCTGCAAATCATCCTGCGCCCAAAGATTCAAATCCCCAACCTGGGGGCCTTTAATACTTATAATCCTGAAAAAACAACCTGCCTTGACCTTGAACGTACTGGCATCCCTTGGCGGCACTATAACCTCATCTTCCAGTACCAGACTTTTTCTGGCTGCCCCATACATAGCCATATCCGGCAAAGGAAGGGTATTAACAGGATAGCAGATTAAAGGCTTAACCTTTTTGCGTTCCTCTTCATCAATGGGTGCTTTATTCTGTCTGGTATTTTTCATTTATAATCTCCAAATGGTATTTTCAGTCTTTAAAAGATTTTTATATTTCAGCAGCCCTGCGTCAAGGGAAAAATGATTGAACAAACTGTCAGGTTTACATCAATTTCTTATGGACCTTGCGGATTTGATTTGTATTTATAATTTATTAAAAAAACACCTGAAATCACTAATCCGGCACCAATCAACCGGGTAGCGGAGAGTTGTTCACCAAATATGGCAACAGATAAAGCTATGGTGAATATAGGTTCTATATTCAGCAGCATTGAGGATTTGACAGGGCCAGCAATCTTTAAACCGGCATAAAATGTGATATAAGCAATACTAAGGGCAATACCTGAACCGATTAAGTATAATAAACCTGTCTGTGTCAATTGATCTGCTTCACTGCCGCTTAGAAGATGAAAACAGAAAAATAGCACTACGCCGCTTGAGAGGGCATGCAGATTAACCGCCTGGGAATCTGCAGTGCGGATTGCCAGATTGCTGACGGTAGCCCATAAAGCAAAGCCGAGTGATGCCAGGAATGCTAATAAGATACCTATGATGTGAAGGCCGCTGAGTGTTTGAATCCCCATGGCAAGAAACAGGCCTGCGAATGCCATTAAAATAGCAGCCATACGAATCATGGTAAAAGGCTCTTTTTCCGTGAATCTGGAGATGATGAAAACAAAAAAAGGAGCGGTGTAAAAAATAAGTACTGCCAGGCTTACCGGTATATACATGGTGGCTCCCAGATATCCGATTCCCATCATGAACACAGTGATGCCCAGGGCAATGGCTGTAAAACGTTCCTTTGCCGGTATTATTATGGGACGTTTAGTAATTATCTGGTAAATAAAAAGTATCATTGCGGCAATAAAGTAGCGTGCAGCATTTGAGGTGTTCAAATCAATGCCGTCTCTAAGAGCCGCTACAGCAATAAGTATATTGACCGCAAATCCCAATCCTGAAATTAAGAGAAATACAATCCCGACAAAAGTTCTGATACTATTTACCTGCATTACGATTTGATAATATTATGTTCCGGCCCGTATGGAAACTTAGTAATATCGTAGGCACTATCCTCTGTAATCACCATAACGTCATGTTCACGATAGCCTCCTGCACCGGCTTGACCTTCCGGGATCATGATCATGGGCTCCATTGAAACCACCATATTTTTTTGTAAGACAGTGTCAATGTCCTCACGTAATTCTACACCTGCTTCACGACCGTAGTAATGTGAGAGAGCACCAAATGAATGGCCATAGCCAAATGTACGATTTTCTAACAATCCGTATTCTTCAAAAATTTTATTCAATTCAAGGGCAATATCTTTGCAGGCCACACCAGGTTTGATTAATTTAATTCCCTCTTCGTGAACTTTGACATTAATTTCCCAAAGTTTTAATGACTCATCATCACAGTGATCAAAAAAGAGTGTTCTTTCAAGTGCTACATAATACCCGGCAATCATTGAAAAACAGTTCAAACTCAGGATGTCACCTTTTTGTACTTCTCTTGTTGTCACTGGATTGTGGGCACCATCGGTATTAATGCCTGACTGGAACCATGCCCAGGTGTCCATCAGTTCCGAGTGAGGGTATCTTTTTGCAATCTCTCTGACCATGACCTGCCTTGAATGAAGAGCAACTTCATGTTCCGGCACGCCCTCTTTAACAGCCTCAACCAGAGCTGCACCACCAATATCACAAACTTTTGCACCTTGAATAATATGGGCAATCTCCTCATCAGACTTAATAGAGCGCATTTTCATACATTCAACTGAAATATCTACCAGTTCGGCCTCATCAAAGGCACATTGGAGCTTGTCCAGATTCTCTTTGGTTATGTGATCATATTCAATGCCAATTTTTCCTTGGTTCTGGACTAACTGCTGCAAAGCGTAGAAAAAATTGTCTTGCTGCCAGTCAGTATATACAAGGTTATCACCAAAGGTACGTCGCCATGGCTGACCGCCATCAATATTAGCAGTAACCGAAGTGACTTTATCCTGTGTAACAACCAATGCATATGGCCTTCCAAATGAACAATATAAGAAATCACTATAGTAATTAATACCATGGATGGATGTAAAAATCACTGCATCAATATTATGGTTTGCCATGTGATGTCTTAAACAAGATTGTCTGTTTTTATATTCTGCATCACTAAAAGTATGAACAATTTTTTCTCCATTTGGTATGAGCTTTGTTTTTGGCAAATTCATAAATTTCTCCTATTTAAAATATTTTTCAGACAACATCAAAGATTGAGGTATTTATACTTGTTTGGGAAAGTAATCTTCACAACTGCCTTCCCTGTAAACATCTGCCGTTGAGCAGTGTAGCCCGCCCCCAAACGGGTAGGCATCCCTGAAAGGCACTGGAATCACTTCAAAACCGAGCTTGTCAAATTGTTCCAGCTGGTGTACTTCACTCGCTTCTACACACACTGTCTTAGGATCGATAATCAGCACGTTCATGGATAGCCAGACGCTAGAATAGCACAATAGTGGCGGGTTTTTATGGGCCGGCTGGGCTGCATCAATAATTTCCCAACCGTTTAATTCAAATATTTTTCTTTGATCATCGGGCAAACGCCGATTCGGGTTGTTGATACACAGGCCCGGACGAACGGGTACAAAGGTGGCATCAATGTGAATTGGGTACGGGTCTCCCGGAAAATTCACTGCATGAATTCTATGATCGGGGAAGTGGCGCCTGAGCCAGTCGACCGCCTTTAAATTGGTGGTGAACCCATGTTGAACAAACAGGTCCTTCCCCATCCGGCAAACATCTGCTGCGTCAAACAGTGGTTCTTCTTCCGTAGTTACAAAAAATTTTTCCGCTGTCCATTTCAGCCTTTGTTCTACACCTATTTTTTCGCTCAGGTAATCCTTCCGATAATCCTTGTCTGTCAGGCGAGGTTTAGGTGCAGCTTCCCATCTCATTTTTGAATCTTCGTTAAAATAAGATTCAACCAGTGGTCGATATGCAAGATATTCAAACCACCGACAACGATACGACATGGTTGCCTCAATTATTTCTTTTCCAACTGTCAATAGAACATCCCGGGGTGGCATGCAGCCAAACATTGAATTGGCCTGCCAGTCGGGTGTACCGATGGCTCGGTTCCACTGAAGGGGAGTGGGCCGGTCGACACGAATACCCCGTTTTTCGAGAATATTGGCGAAATTGTCCAGTTGGCTGTTTGCTTTTTCCACGGTTTCAAGAGGTCTCGGCCCGTTCATACCTTTCATGAGGCTGTCTTCCGGAACCTTGGCATCCAGCGCTGGTTCCGGCCAGGCAATGCAGCTATGATCAGCTTTACCGATAATAATGTGTTTTAACGGATCCCACTCATTCCAGGAATTTACCACAGCTTTGTTTGATTTTTGATTCATCATTTTTTATTCCTATTTTACTTGTAATTATATAATTTGAACTATCCTCTTTCAATTAGGATAGTATTTTTTATTAAGAATTAGATTAGGATAGGAGTATCAGATAAAAGTCAAGTATTTTTAACACTTTTTTTATAATACAAGTTCTTTTAAAAACAAATCAAAATAAAAGATGGCAGACAGGCATCTGATTTGTAATATACGGTCTTGAACAATATGCTGGTATATGGAAGATATAACTAAACTCAACAAGAAATATAAAATAAATTTGTAAACCAGACGTTGCTATATGGACAATCAATACACCTTTCTTTGTGAGAACCCTTTTCCAAGTACGTTAAATGTATTTTCCGTAATAAGAAATGCGTCAGGATCCATGCTAAAGACAATCTCTTCAACCCGCTTAATTTGATAGGTATTGACTATCATAAGAATAATATTTTTATCTTTACCTGTATAAGCACCCTGACCTTTTAAAAAAGTGGCTCCCCTGTTAAGTTTTTTCATAATTTTCTTTGCAATTTTTTCCGGGGTTTCACAAATAATTAAGATCATTTTTCTCTGGTTGAAAAGGGTCATACATGATTCTATGATCTGCCCAATAATATAAGATGCAGCCATTGAGTAAAGAATGATATCAATGTCCAGAGTTCCGAAACTAAATAGTAGGAGAATAAAATTAAATGCAAAATTATAGGTTCCTATGCGGACACCAAACTTCTGGTTCAAAAGTATGGAAATTATATCATTGCCGCCGGATGAGCCAAGGGATCTGAAAATAATCCCTGCTCCTGCGCCAATCATGCTCCCTCCGGCAAGGACGGCTAACCAGTGATCTTTAATGGATATTTCAAATTGAACCATATCAATAAAAATGGTCAGAAGAATTGCCCCGAAAAGGCTGTAGTATAAAAATCGCTTACTGATAAATTTCCAGCCTATGAAAAAAACAGGTATATTAATAATCATATACCAGATGCCGGGAGTGAGAATATCTGAATAGTAAAACAGAAGGACACTCATTCCCGTGAACCCGCCAATAATCATTCCATGTGGTATGATAATGGCTTTCAGGCCAATAGCAAAAAGAATGCTGCCTATTGTGATCAAAAACAGATTCCATGGGATTGAGTATGTAATATTTTGAAATTTCATTTATAATGTTCCTTATTGAAACTCCTCCTATAATACAAACTAAGTAGTAATTCAAGCTGTTACAAAAAAATATACTTGAGTATAAAATTTTATTTAACATCATAACAAATATTAAGATACACTTGCCTTTTTTGAACTTATTATATATTCAGAGTGTTTGTAATATTGAGTTTTTAAAGGAGATTTTGCAGTGAAAAATCAATCAATAGGGAAAGGCACTTGTTCTGTGTGGGCAGGAGAAGAGGAATATTTAATGCAGAATGCCACTCAGGTTCCAGTAGTGCACAGTGTCTCTTTTGGATATAAAGATGTCAATCAATGGCAGCAGGTGGCATTAGGAACACAAAAAGGCCATATTTACAGCCGCAATACCAACCCGACCGTGGAAGTGTTTGAAAATAAAATCTGCCGGCTTGAAAATGCTCAGGCAGCTACCAGTGCTTCAACTGGTATGGGGATTATCAGCAGTACACTGTTTGCCCTCCTGGTGCCTGGTCAACGGGTAGTCTCTGTAAAGGATACATATGGTGGAACCAACAAGATATTTACCGAATTCCTGCCTCGATTTAATGTGGAGGTCACCCTGTGCAATACTACAGATCATGAAGCCATTGAAGCAGAGATTGAAAAGGGGTGTAACCTGCTTTATCTGGAAACACCTACTAATCCAACCATTAAAATTATTGACCTTGCCCGCCTTGCAAAGGCCGGGAAAAAAATTGGTGCTGTTGTTGTAGTTGATAATACATTTGCCACCCCTGTCAACCAGCAGCCCATTGCCCTGGGTGCTGATCTGGTTTTACATTCGGCAACTAAATTTCTTGGGGGACATGCAGATGCAATGGGTGGTGTTGTCTGCGGAGAAAAGGAGTTAATTAAACAAATTTATCATTATCGGGAAATTAACGGTGCAACACTTGACTCCATGTCTGCTTATCTTCTCCTCAGGGGAATGAAAACTCTGGCTCTTCGAATAGAACGTCAGAACAGTAATGCATTGAAAATTGCAAAATTTCTCAGTTCACATCCAAAGATAAAAAAAGTCTTCTATCCAGGTTTGGAATCCCATGAAGGGCATGAAATAGCAAAAAAACAGATGTCCGGATTTGGCGGTATGCTCAGTTTTACTCTCAAGGATAATAATTTTGAGGCTGTGGGTAAAGTGCTGGCTTGTTTAAAATATGCACACTCTGCAGCTAACCTTGGATCTGTTGAAACCATTGTAGGACCACCTGCAACCACAAGTCATGTGGAATGCAGCAAAGAGGAGCGCCAGGCCATGGGAATTCCTGAAAGCCTGATTCGTTATTCAACAGGAATTGAAGATATCAGGGATCTTATGGATGATATGGACAATGCTTTATCAAAGCTGAAGTGACTGAAAATATGACATTACCACAGGTTGATATCCCACATAATATGATTAACCTTGGAATAGGGCAGCCAAGCAATGATTTACTCCCTTTAGATGAAATGAAAAATGCTGCTGCCTATTCACTCTCACAAAACAGTAGATTCTTCCTTGCATATGGAGCGCAACAGGGAAATGAAAATTTTAGAGACACTTTGGCCAATTTTTTAACTGATCAATACACTTACCCGGTAAGCCCTGATCAATTACTTATTACCAATGGGAACTCACAGGCACTGGATTTTATTTGTCACCATTTTACAAAACCCGGCGACACAATTTTTGTTGAAGAGCCCAGCTATTTTTTGGCTTTAAAAATATTTGCAGATTACCACCTAAATGTTGTTGGGATACCATTAGATGATCATGGACTTGATGCAGATGAACTTGAAAAACAATTAGAAAACCAGAAACCAGCTTTTATATATACTATTCCTGCTTTTCATAATCCTGCAAGCATCACCATGTCACTCAAAAGAAGGAAGAGACTGATCCGCATATGTACTGAAAAAAACCTTTTGCTAATAGCAGATGAAGTCTATCACTGTTTAAGTTATACCAAAGAACCTCCACTATCAATGGGATACTGGGCAAACAAATGTCCTGTAATTTCTTTAGGATCTTTTTCAAAAATACTGGCCCCCGGGTTAAGACTCGGATGGATACAGGCAGATACAAACCTTATTAAAAAATTTTCAAGATCCGCACTTTTAGAAAGTGGGGGTGGTTTTAACCCATTTGCCTCTGAAATTGTCAATTCATTTATTTGTTCAGGAGGACTGAACTCCCATATTTCCATGCTGAAAAACACCTATAGAAAAAGGATTGAAGTTTTTTTCAGTCATATAGATAAATGCTTTCCCAGCCAGGTGGTTTCCCAGATCCCGTCAGGCGGTTATTTTATCTGGGTCAAGTTACCAGATCATGTTGATACTAAATTATTAAGACAAGATGCACAAAAAAACAGTGTTAATTTCCTGCCGGGCAGTTATTTTGCAACCAGAAATCGACTGACAAATTATCTTCGCCTCTCTTTTTCCTTTTATCCTTCAAAGATATTAATCAAAGGAGCTAAACGGCTCGGTGATGTTATATACACCCATTTAGTAGAAAAATCTTAGTTCAGTTTTAATAATCTCATAATCAGAAGGTTGTCCTTTTCAAATAGCCTGAGATGGATGCTTTTGACTATCTGATCTGAACCTGTTAATATCACATTTTCATTCGCTTGTTATCCGGATCATAGGGTGATTTAATATGCACTTTGGCAGGTATTGTTCTGCCTTCCACCTCAATCTCATAGCTGCCACCCAGAATCCATTCATCATCAATATTTTTTTTATCCGACCTGGCAATATAGGCCATGCCGACTGCGCACCCAAGAAAATGACCATAGGCACCTGAAGTTATCTCGCCCACCCACTCTCCATCTCTCCAGACAGATTCGTTTGAATAAAGCATGGGTTCAGGATCATCCAGAGTAAACATGACAAGTTTTTGTTTAAGACCACTCTTTTTTTGTGATATAAGGGCATCACGGCCGATAAAATTCGGCTTGTCAATTTTAACACCAAAGCCAAGTCCTGCCTCAAAAGGAGTTTCGCCCGGTGTAATATCTGACTCCCAGTGACGAAATCCTGTCTCCATTCGCAAAGAGTTGACAGCCTGCATGCCCACGAATTTTAAGCCATATTTTTTTCCTGTTTCAACAATGGCATCAAATACCTTTGCAGCAAAATTGGTGGGGATATACAATTCCCAGCCAAGTTCTCCTACATATGACATACGCATGGCCAAGGGTCTTGCATAGGCAATGTCAATCTC
>JBDLIV010000022.1:0-13952 GCA_039714675.1 Thermodesulfobacteriota bacterium | reverse complement strand
CGCCAGATTGAGGCAAAAGCATTGAGAAAGTTGAGACATCCTACAAGGAGCAAAAAACTTAAGACATTTATTGAGAATTAAATCTTGACTTAAAATGAGTATTTATATATATTCCCTAAGTTTGTGTAAAGAAGGGGCCCATAGCTCAGTTTGGCAGAGCCACCGGCTCATAACCGGTCGGTCCCTGGTTCGAATCCAGGTGGGCCCACCAAATAAAATTTTGACGGGTATATTATGAGACCTTTGAACAATACAATATTCTGGTTTGGTGCAAAAATGATGAAAGGATATTTAGTTTGTATATGAATGTACCTGATAAACATCAACGTAGATATAAAAAAATTAAAAAAGCGTGGGATTTTCCCACGCTTTTTTAATTTGTGGATGCATCATGGTAAAACTTGAGGATATACTTGCACTGATAAACGCAATTGCACCTTTTGATATTGCTGAAGATTGGGATAATTGCGGACTTCAGGCTGGAAATTTGAATCAGGAAGTAAAAAAAGTTATAATAGGCCTTGACGTATCCATTCCATTAATGAATGCTGCAAAAGAGAGCAGGTGCGATCTTGTACTGACCCACCACCCTTTGATGCTCAGACCTGAAAAAAAGATTGATTTTAATAAAATGCCGGGCAAAGCAATTGAGATTGCTGCAAGAGAGGGGATCAGTATTATATCAGCCCATACTAATCTTGATAAGGCAAATGATGGTTTAAACGACTATTTTGCAGCTAAACTTGGTATGCAAAAAACAAAAGTATTTTATGTTGAAAATCTGCCTGCTGTTCTTGAGGATGAAACAATTGGTATTGGCAGAATTGGATCTTGGGAGAAGAAAACATCTCTTATCCAATTTGCTAAAACAATAAAAGAAAAACTTGCTTTAAACCATTTGAGAATTACGGGCAATATGGATAAGCCCATAAGTACTATTGCTGTTTGTACAGGCAGTGGCGGATCGCTTGTCGATGCATTTTTAAGATCAAATGCTGATGTTTATATCACAGGCGATATAAAATATCATGAAGCAAGGCTTATAGAGGAAAATTCAAAAGCGCTGATAGATGTCGGCCATTTTGGTTCCGAGTATATAGCTGTTGATCTGCTTCATGATAAGCTTAGCCAGGCTGCACAAAAAGCGCGAATGAATATAGAGATAATAAAATTTAAAAAAGAGAAAGATCCATTTATTATAGTTTAAGGATAAGATTATGAATGATATTTCCAAACAAGATATTGGGGCACTTATTAAACTTCAGGAAGCTGAAACCCAGATTGTCAGACTTAGAGCGGTTTTAAAAAAGGTTGAAAAAAGAAAGGGAGAATTGAGTGCGAAATTAAAACTTTTTGGAAATGCCCTGGAAGAAAAAAAAGAGAATCTTTCTACTGCTGTTATGAATTGTAAGGACAGTGAAAAAGAGATTCAAATTGTTGATGAACGAATTATTAAATCCAATGAAACCTTAAGGATGGTAAAAACCAATAAAGAGTATCAGGTTCTTTTAAGAGAGGTGGATGATAATAAAAAACGTAAAGATGTTTTTGAAACTGAATTGTTGGAATATCTTGATCTAAAAGAAGAAATTGGAGAGAGTGTCCAGGAGAGCGAAAAAGAGTATAATCTTTTAAAAGACCAGATTGAAGCTGAACAAAAAGATATTGAAAAAAAATCAACAGATGACAGAGAGCTTCTCGAAGAGTATCTGACTCAACAAAATGAAATCGGTAAAAATCTGGATTCTTCATTGATGAAGCAATTTGCAAAAATATCAAAAATGAATCAGGGGCTTGCTGTAGTAAAGGTAAAAAGTGAAATCTGCATGGGATGTTTTATGAATATCCCTCCTCAATTATATATTGAAGTGCAGCGCGGGAATTCATTGATTTTATGTCCTCAATGCAGTAGAATCCTTTATCATATAGATGTAGAATCGGCCTGACCACGCAAAATGATCGCCAGATTTTAATCTGGAGGAAAGTCCGAACACCACAGGACAGGACGCTCCATAACGTGGAGTCACGGTGACGTGAAGGAAAGTGCAACAGAGAGTAGACCGCCCGGCTATTCAGCCAGCTGGATAGCCGGGTAAGGGTGAAACGGTGCGGTAAGAGCGCACCAGTTTTTCAGGTGACTGGAAAAGCTTGGTAAACCCCGTCCGGTGCAAGACCAAATAGGAAAACATTTAAGGGTTGTCCGCCCATATGTTTTCGGGTAGGTTGCAAGAGGTGTGCGGCAACGTACATCCTAGATGAATGATTATTGACCTGTTCAAGGTAACAAGAACAGGTAACAGAATTCGGCTTATTAACTGGTCAGACCGTTTCTAATTATTAAGTTTTAAGATCTTCAGGTTATTATTAGTTTTAAATTATGGATGAAAGCTGTGACATTACATTTAAAGAAAAAGCCAATATTTTTTCTTTTGAATATTTAAAATGTCTTGTATTTATAAATAATTTTTCCGATGATGATTATATCTTTACCAAAAAATTATATTCAAAACTTGTTAATACTTCCCGCATTCTTGAGGATTTTTTAGATTTTCACGGAGCAAAAACAAATAAAGAGTGGGTGTTCTATCGAGAGCTTGCCGCTACAATACAACATCTTTCATTAGCGTGCTATTCCAAGAGACATGTCTTGAACCGTTTGTCTTTTTACTCCTTTGAAAATGATTATCATGAAACATTTGAGCAAGAAGCCCTTGAAATCCTCAAAATTCTGCAAAATTCCATAAAACTTGCAGGATCTTCAGCCATAGACGAAGCCAGGCGTTTAAATATCAATGTACCTGAAACCGGGTATAATTTGAGTTTTTTTCCTGGAATTTCATCCACTCAGACACTTGATCACAATATTGATGATTTTAATTACAGCGATAAACAGCAGGAAAATCTTACCAGGATTGCAACAGAATTTCTTGAAGTTGTTAAAGAGATTGATCAATTCGCATTTTATGAACGTTATGATTTAAAAAAAATACATGAACTTGTACCTGCAAAAATCAATGAGGTAACCATTAGAAGATATGAAATGCTTATTCATAATATTCAATCTTCATTTGATTCCTATGTAGTCAACATAAAATCATCCTCTGATAAATTGATCCTTGATCAGCTTCGCAGCCATTTTTCCATAGTCTTTCATATCCTTCAGGCATTGGGCAGACTATTGCATTTTTACGAACGTCACCTTTATGATACAGGGTTTAAAGATGTATATAAAAATGTCAGTATTTCATTATCATATTTGATCGATCCTGCTGTGTTGATAGATAGATCTGTTAATTTCTGCCTGTTTTATGCATGGAAATTTTTATCTTCAGGAAAGGCCATAGCATCTCAAATATTGAATGACAATATGGAAACATCTTTAATTGAAGTCACAATCCCCAAGGATCGTGGATTCCACAGCCGTCCAAGTCTTTTAGTTGCGAAAATTGTCCAGCACTATGGTGGTGAGGTCAAGATGATTGTAAACAGTGATGTTTTTGATGCTGCAAGTGTTCTTGATATTCAATGGGCAGGTGGAAAAATTAAAAAGGAAGAGATAGAAAATGTCCAGTTTAAAGGAGATTCGCGGGCGTTAAGAGATCTAAAAATTCTGGCTAGTGTTAATTATGGTGAAGATCATATGGGAAAAGGAATTCCTTTGCCAAAAGAGTTATCCTATTTAAACTGAAATTTATGCATTTTAAAAATTTTGCCATAATTGTTGCTGCTGGTAAAGGCCTGAGAATGGGGGCAGAAACTAAAAAGCAATATCTTTGTCTTGATGAGACTCCAATTCTTACTCATACTATTATGGCTTTTGACAGGTGTGATTATATCCATGAAATTATTCTTGTCATACCTGAAAACGATAAACATTATTGCCGGCAAAATATTATTGATCCATTTGTATTCACAAAAAATATTCACATTGTTAAAGGTGGTAAAAAAAGAGAGGACTCTGTTTCTAACGGTTTGAAGATGGTTTGTGAAAATATTGAATCTCTCGATAAAACCATTGTAATGATTCATGATGGAGTCAGGCCATTTGTTGATGACACTATTATTAAAAAATGTATTGATGGAGCCATTCAATATGGGGCATGCATACCAGCTGTTAAAGTAACAGATACTATTAAACAGGTAAGTTCGGACAGAGAGATAAATTCAGGTTTTTTTATTCAAAAAACTATAAACAGAGAGTCTCTTTACAGCGCTCAGACACCACAAACTTTTAAACTGGAATTGATATTAAAAGCATTTGACCATGCAAAAAAAAATGGTTTTTCAGGAACTGATGATGCCTCTTTAATAGAATACTCAGGGCATAATGTATATATCGAAAAAGGTTCCAAGATCAATATTAAAATTACAACCCCTGAAGATCTTGTTTTAGGGGAATATCTGTTGGCTTTAAAAGCAAGCTCAGCATAATAGCAAAGTATTATCTTCATGGAATCTTAATTGGTTCAATTTTATTTTTTGCAATATAATTGAATTGCACATTAAACCTTGAAAACTTTCGTTATACCAGAAGTGGTGTTCTGAAGAGTTTTCAAAAAGAGAGCCCTATACGTTATAGTGCTCACCATTCCAGAATAAATGACTTTAGACATACTCAGTTTTGACTACCTCATAAACCTACCAAAAAGTAGCCTGACTTTGTGTCCACTTTTCCTCTACCAGGTCAAGATTCATGATCCACAAATGATAGACAAAGGAAACACTTTTTTAATATCCGAAATTCTAATCAAAATGTAGTTTGAACGTATTTTTTTACAGTACGCGGGTCAAGTTTTGTTATTCGGGCAACTTTTTCATAATTTGTGTATCTCTGATATAGTATCTTGCAATAAGTGGTTAGGAGTTCTTGAGCGTCCACCGACTCTTCCTCGATTGCTTTTTGTAATCCATCACTCATGCCTGAAGACGCAGTAATGGTATCACCTCTATAATATCGATTTAGTAGGATACATCGTACTGCCTGCCCAAGCTCTCGAACATTACCTGGCCAGCAATAATTAAGCCCGACATCTCTTTCAAGAGTTTTCATTACAGTTAGCAATAATCTGGATGATGGTTTGCCGATAATCTTCTGGATTATGTGGTCAAGCAAAGTTTCAAGGGTGGTTGGATTCTCCCTTATTTGCTGACGCAAGGTTGGAACAGATATGACATTGGAGCAGAGACGGTAATAGAAATCTTCCCGAAATATTTTTCGCTGCCGCAACTCAACAAGGGATTGATTAGTAGCAGCAATAATCCTGCCATCGAAATGAAGTTTATCGTGGCTTCCCACTGCATAAAAATTGCGTTCCTCAAGCACTTTTAAAAGTTTGATCTGCACAGGGATAGACACATCACCTATTTCATCCAGAAAAATAGACCCGTGAGGGCTGCAAAGTGTAAAAATACCTTTATGGCTATCAACCGCACCTGTAAATGAACCTTTTTTGTGTCCGAACAGTTCTGATTCAATCAATGATTCAGAAAATTGAGAAAGATTGATTTCCAATAGATTACTGGTGAAGCTTTCTACAAAACACCCTTTCTTTTCATCAAAAGGAATAAACCCGGAGCGACCTATCGCAGATGCTGCAGTTCCCTTGCCGGTTCCGGTTTCACCAACAAGAAAGGTGGAAAAATCCTCCATGCGGTTCCACAGGTGCTTTTCATACCAGCGTGGGTCATAGGTGAAAATGTTACGCCACAGGTGACAGCGAAATTTTTTTAAAGAAGGATTCTGGCCAATCAGTCCATGATGAATGAAATACCATGCTCGCCGCAGTTGATAATAAAAACCAAAGTAACGAAGAGCCTCTTTAGCATTGAATCCCCTTTTTCTTAATAACGACAAGGTGTCTTTTGCAAAAGGGACAGGGCAAGGGGTGTGACCTGCTTCAGTCTGCTTGATAATCAGCACGTCAAATTCTTTATAACATCTGTAGTAGGTATCATACAAAAGGGAAGCACGGATCAGTTCCTGATCTTCGCTGCCAAACGATCTCCAGGTAAATTTTCCCTTATTGGTTATTATCTCAAGTCTTTGCCTAATCCTGGCACTAACCTTTTTTGAGCGAATGTCACTGTCCTCATGGTGTCCCCCGGCAATAATATCTAACAACTGTAGGGATTCTGAACTGAACGGATTGCTGAAACCGGCCTTTGCAACTGCCCAAAAAAAATCCCTATCTCTTGAATCAAGTTTGTTTTTACCGATCATGCAATTAATGTAGGTTATACATACATGAAATGTCAAGTCCCATGTTTAAAATCATATGCAACCATATCGGGTTGTCATTAAATAAACTCTTTAATTTCAGGTGTATAAATATAAAATCAGTGTTTTGGCACAATACCTGCTCTTCAATGAATTAAACACAAATTCAAGGAGGGAATTGACATGAAAATTTATCTTTTACTACCTGCCGGTGATCGGTTAAGAGTTAAATCAGAAAATATGTCTGTACCCAAACGAAAAATGCTGCGTTTCAGCGTACTTTCCCTTACAACTATTGCTTCACTGACACCTGAAAAGCATGACCTATCGGCATGATCTCAAATGTATGGAAGTCAAAGGAAGAAATCCTATTAATGATAAAAAATCGAAATATACCAATGCATATTTCCGGCTAAAGTTGATATTGTCTGCCAAAATTTAAAAGCCCAGGGTATCAATTACTAATTGAAATCAACACAATCATAGTCGGATGTCATACAAAAATATTAGGAGGGTCCAAATGAAACAAACAAGACAGTACAGGGCCGGCTTGGATATTGGTTCTACAACCGCAAAAATTGTCTTGCTGGATAACAACAGCACTCGTGTATTTTCAAGATATCAACGACACCATGCAAAGATTTATGATACGGTAAAATCATTTCTTTATGAGATTATTCGTAAAAAAGGGGAGTGTCGCCTTGATTTGAAGCTAACCGGATCAGCAGCATTGGGTACTTCAAAAAGACTTAAGTTTCCATTTGTCCAGGAAGTAATCGCCACCAGTGTAGTAATTAAAAATAAATTTCCCGATGTCAGAACTACGATGGATATCGGGGGTGAAGATTCAAAGATCATTTTTTTAAACAAGGGAAGACCGCTTGACATACGGATGAACGGAAGCTGTGCAGGAGGTACCGGTAGTTTCATTGATCAAATGGCTGCTTTGTTGAATACCACCCCTTTTCAACTGAACAATCTGGCTTCTACCCATGATCATATTTATCCTGTGGCATCCAGGTGTGGTGTGTTTGCCAAAACAGATGTCCAGAATATGCTCAGCCGCAACATCCCACACAAGGATATTGCCGCATCCATATTCCATGCAGTAGCGGTTCAATGCATCAATTCCCTTGCCAGGGGGGTGGATATAAAACCAAAGATACTTTTATGCGGTGGTGTGTTCACCTTTCTACCCGAGCTTGTGAATACGTTTTTGAAAATTTTGAATTTTTCCGATACTGATATGATAATGCCCAAAAGATCTGAATTGATACCGGCAATAGGGGCAGCCATGTTTGACAAATATCCGTCTCAAACCATATCTGTTACACATTTAATCAAAAATATAGAAAAAGACCTTGAAAAAACTGGTCCGGCCAAGGATCGGATAGACCCGTTGTTTAAGAGCCAACACCATTTTATGAGCTGGAAAAAAAAGGCCAGCCCCGTCCATATTAAAACATGTTCCATTGAAACCTATGGGGAAAAAGAATGCTTTCTCGGTATTGATTCCGGATCGACAACAACAAAGATTGTTATTATCGGACAAAATAAAGAAATCCTGTTTTCATGGTATAAAAACAATGGAGGTAATTCGATAAAGACTGTGATTGAAGGGTTGATTGAATTCAGAAAACTGGTCTATAAATTCAATCCCCATTTGAAAATTATTAAAAGTGCTGTGGCAGGATATGGTGAGGATTTAATTCGGGTTGCATGTAGTATTGACAAAGGAATTGTTGAAACTATTGCCCATTTCACGGCAGCACGTTTTTTAGACCCAGAAGTTTCGTTTATATTGGACATTGGTGGGCAGGATATGAAGGCCATTTTTATAGATCACGGGGTGATTAGCCGGATTGAATTAAATGAAGCCTGTTCTTCAGGGTGCGGTTCTTTTCTGGAGACCCTGGCCGGTTCTTTAAATCATAGAATTGAAACATTTGCCCTGCTTGCCTGTCGAGCGACAGCACCATGTGACCTTGGCACCAGATGCACGGTATTCATGAATTCCAAGATAAAGCAATCTTTAAGGGAAAATGCAGCTGTAGAAGATATCAGCGCTGGGCTGTCCTATTCTGTGATAAAAAACTGTCTGTTTAAAGTCTTAAAACTTCAGAGCGTTTCAGAAATGGGTGATCATATTGTATTACAGGGAGGAACGTTTAAAAATCCTTCGATTGTCCGGGCTTTGGAGCTGATGTCGGGCAGGAAGGTAAAAATTTCTCAAATGCCTGAACTGATGGGTGCCTTTGGTGCGGCTTTGGTTGCCCATAGTGATCATGCGGCTGATCCTTTGTCCCAAACTTCTTTTCCCGAGTTTTCAGAGCTTGAACGTATTAACACCTATAAAACAACCCAGATGCACTGTAAGGGGTGTGAAAATAATTGCAGGGTCAGCAAATTTGTTTTTTCCAATGGCAGCTCTTTTTTTTCAGGCAATAAATGTGAAAAATTTTATTCATCAAAAGGGGAACACAAAAAAAAGGGGTTTAATTTTATAGCGTATAAGAATGATCTTGTATTTAACCGGAATCTTTCCCCTCATAATCATCCGGTGATGACGATAGGGATACCCAGATGCCTTAATTTTTATGAGAATTTTGTCTTCTGGCATGCACTTTTTAACCGCTGCGGAATCAATATCCTATTGTCATCTCCTTCCACCGTCAGTTTAAGCGAAGAGGGCATGGGAACTGTCATGTCTGATAACATTTGTTTTCCTGCAAAACTGGTCCATGGACATATTTATGACCTGGCCCAAAAACAAGTGGACAGAATTTTCTATCCGCTGGTGGTGTTTGAAAAAAATGAATTTGAACAGGCCTTGAATACTTATAATTGTCCCATCGTAACCAGTTATGCAGATGTAATTGAAAGTTCCATTCACCCTGAAAAAAGATTTGGTATCCCCTTGGATAAACCAGTTGTAACCTTTAATGATGTACTCTTGTTAAAAAAAGCATGTGTTGTGTATTTAAAACAGTTTGGCATTAGCAAACCGGTAATTAATAAAGCATTTGACGCAGCACTTTGTACTCAAAAAGAAGTTAAACATAACATAAGAAGTAAGGCCCTGGAAATTGTTGATCAGGCAGAGAAGAATAACTCCCTGCTCATTGTGCTGGCCGGAAGACCTTATCATACAGATGGGCTGATTAATCATAAAATTCCGGATATACTGACAGGGCTTGGGGCTGATATTATCACCGAGGATGCAGTACCTCCCAATGCTGAAGCGCTTAACGATGTTCATGTGTTGACTCAGTGGCTGTATTGCAACAGAATTTACACTGCAGCAAGATGGGTGGCAGAGAAACCGGATAATATTCAAATGGTTCAACTCAATTCTTTTGGTTGCGGACAGGATGCCATTGTTATAGACGAGGTAGGGGAAATCCTGAAGACGGGCAGGAAAAATCATACACTTATAAAGGTGGATGAGATCTCAAGTCCCGGGTCGGTTCGATTAAGACTGCGTTCAATGATAGAATCATTAAAAGCAAAGAAACAAAAAAAAAGCTTTGGGCATGTTCCAAGAAAACAATTCTTACGCTTTTGTGAAGTTGATAAAAAAAGAACGATCTGGGCCCCATTTTTTGCAGAAGACTATTCCGCTTATTTGCCTGCACTATTTAAAAATAACGGTTATGAATTTAAAATTCTTCCAAAGCCGGACAGAAAATCGGTAGACCTTGGGCTTCAATATACCAACAATGACCTTTGTTATCCAGGGATTATAGTGATTGGGGATATTATAAAAGCATTGAAGAACAATCATTATCGTGCCCATGAAATTGCCATCGGTGTCACCCAGACCGGGGGGCAATGCCGGTTATCTGATTACCTTTCGTTGATCAGAAAAGCAATGATCAAAGCAGGATTTGATGATATCCCCATTGTTTCTTTCAATGCCTCCAAGGGTTTAATTGATCAGCCCGGGTTTCAAATCAACTGGTTGATGAAAATCAAAATTTTATTTGTGGCGACCATGGTTGCAGACTGCATCGCAAAAATGTATTATGCAACGGTTCCAAGGGAGAAAACAAAGGGGCAAAGTCAAAGCCTAAAAGAGTATTACATACAAAAAATCCGCAAAAGTATTGCTAAAAATGATTACTCTAAGATTTTCAGGTTACTTAAACAAGCCATTGATGCGTTTAATGAAATTGAGGTTCACAAAAAAGAGTATCCTAAAATGGGGGTTGTGGGTGAGATCTATGTAAAGTATAATTATTTTGCGAATCAGAATTTGCTTCACTGGCTGATCAAACAAGGTATTGAGCCTGTTCTGCCGCCCCTTCTTGATTCCTTTACCCAGTATCTTGTGAATTATAGAGAAAATATCAAGGCAGGTATCCGTCATCCAAAGTTCACAGACCTTCTGGGCTTTCCCATTGAATGGCTTGTAAATGCCTATCATAAAAAAATTAATGCTCTGTTTTTAAAATTTAAGTATGGCAGCCCATTTGATGACATAAAACAGGTTGCTCAAAACGCCTCAAAAATTCTGACAATGACCAATCAATTCGGGGAAGGATGGCTTATCCCTGGTGAAATCGTATCGTTTGCAAAACAGGGAATTCATCATGTTCTAAGTCTGCAACCCTTTGGCTGTATTGCTAATCATATTGTTTCAAAAGGTGTAGAAACAAAAATTAAATCGGTTTATCCTGATATGAATATTTATCATCTGGACTTTGATGCCGGTATGAGTGAAGCAAATGTCCAGAACAGGCTTCATTTCATGATAGAGCAACTATGATTTCGTTATGGGAATTTAAATAAAAAACTGTTCTGTAAATCATTTGACTCTCGATTTCAAGATTGGTATATTGATCGATAGCATGCTCATGATTCAAATGCGCTCTACTCATGTTGATCTATGCAGATATTGATTTCAGCCTGAATGTACAAGATCTGATCCTGGCAGAAAGATAGAAGAAATTTCAACTAATTTTTCAATGGCAGCATAAGCCTCCTTGCTGCCCATGGGAGGGGAAAATGGCCGCTAAATCGAATCCAAAAACCTTAACACACCATCTAAATGAAGTAAAAAAAGGAAAACGGACATTTGAAGATGCCTTTCAGGGTGTTTCCAAAATGATTCTTGATGCAGGAATTCAAAAGATTACAGTAAAGGGAAAAACAACCTATCAATTTGATATCTTCAGCCAGGGCAAAAAACATCTAGTTGGCATGTATGATGAAATCAACAGTTTTGTTTCATTTGTCAAAGATGCTTCTGAAGGAGGTTCTTCAAGGGAGATGGCTTTTGTTCTTGTGGGAGAACCAGGAAATGGTAAAACGTTTTTTGTGGACTATCTCTGTGCCTGCTACAGAGAGTTTTTATCTCTTCCCGAAAACAGAAAATATACATTCAGGTTTACTAATCTTGATCAGCTTGGAGGCTATGGCAGAATAAATTCTATTGAATCACAGACATATGAAGATCCAATGATCCTTGCCATGAGTCTTTGTGAGACAAAGGATAAATCAAAGGAGTATCTATCAAAAAAGTTTAAACTCACTGCAAAACAAATTGATATTATCTACGATCAATACCGTCCCCTTGGTGCTTGTTCTGCCTATATTTTAAATCAAATTCGCGAACATACAGATAACAATATTACAAAAATGCTCCCATTTTTTGAGATTAATGAAGTTCCCATGATTGAAAGTCTTGGTACAATAACAGGCAAATATCCTGCCAAAGACAAAATTACATCTTCTGCAGTGGATCTCATGGGAGAAGAGTCCATACAGAGACTTCTCCATATAGCTGATTCCAATAACCCTTACAGGTTTGATTTAAGAAGAGGAGCCCTTGCACGGGTTGCAGGAGGAGGAATACATTTCAGTGATGAAATTTATAAAAACAAAAAAGATCTGGTTCAGGTTTATCTTGGAGTGATTCAGAACCGTATGATTGAGCTGGACGGATTCAAATGGCCCATTGACACACTGATCATAGCAACCAGCAATAATTCTGAATTTGATACATTTCTTTCTGAAAGGGAAGAAGCTCCCATAGTTGACCGCTGCAGGATCTGTTATGTTGCACACAATACAGATTATAAAATTCAGAAAACTTTGACAGAGTATGCCATTGGTACAGATACTAAAAGGACTCTTGATTCAACAGATCTGCATCAGGATCCCAATTTGAATTATGCAGCTTCTGTGGGTGTTGTCCTGACAAGACTGCCAAAATCTGACAAATTAACTCCGGTGGAGACCATGAAACTTGCTGCAGGAGAGGTTGCAGGGGAGAAAAGTCTTAAAACCCTTGCCGAGCTCATAGACAGTTTGAACCAGGATACAGATATTACCAAAAGATTTGGTCAAAAAGGTCTTGGTCAGAGAAATCTTGGCAGAGCAGTGCAGCTTTTATTAGAGAGTTCAGAGACAAATGAAGGCCACTGCATGTTTGCCCTTGATATTTTCAACTGCCTTGAGAGAACAGTTCTTGATTATGTCCAGGAGCCTTCTGACCGGGCAAAGTTTATGGAAGATTTGAAAATTGCAAGGGGTCTGTACCGCGAACGAATTATGACTGAGATGTTCAACGCCTATATGGATGAACCCCTGGCAATCAAAAAAGATGTAATGAACTATGTTAATATGATAATTGGAGTTGATGCAGAGCATCTGGGATCTGACATGATGTGGAAATATAAAGACCCCCAGACCGGTGAACTCAAAGCCATTAAAATAGATAAGAGATATATAAAAAATGTTGAAGAGAGACTTGGATTGAAAACCGAAGAGCAGAGAGCATCCTTTAGAAATTCCATTAGAAAAATTTATGGCCAGAAACTTTCCGTGGATTCAAATTATGACTTCATGGATAATCTTGAACTTGTCAAGGCAATTACTGATGTCAGGCTTAAATCAGATATTGCAGGGGCGGGTTCTCTCATCGGTGCCCTTGCCAACAGGACCAATGAGGAGAATCAAAAGCTTTATGACAGAATGATTTATACCATGAATGAAAAGCTTGGGTATTGCAGGACTTGTGCTCAGAAGACTATTGAGTACTTCTGCACCCAGGAGGATGACAAGTGATAACTCTTGATGAGCTTCTTGAAAGAGACAGAAGAAGAGAAGAAGATGGGTTTAAGCGTAAAATTCGCATTGGAAGAATTGTCAAGCCCGGATCAGGTGGAAAAGATAAGATTATTGTTGTGCCTACCACGGTTGAAGAGAAGTTTGTCCATGATGAAATTCATCCTGGCCAGGAGCAGGGAGAGGGTGAATCCACAGGCGGCACTGGGGAAGGCGAAGAGGGCGATATCATAGGAGAACAGCCTGTCCGTCCTGAAGAGGGTGAAGGAGAAAATGGAGAGGGTGACGGTGAAGGCCCGGGAGAAGGAAAGGGTGGTGAACATGAACTTGAATCCAATGCCTATGAACTTGGCAAGGTTTTGTCCCAGGATTTTCAACTTCCCAATTTAAAAGACAAAGGTAAAAAAAGAGCCCTTACAAAATATACTTATGATCTGACTGACAAGAACAGAGGCGCAGGCCAGATACTTGATAAAAAAGCAACTTTAAAAAAAATAGTTGAGACAAATATCACTCTTGGGAATATACCAGATGCCGATGATATTGATACAAGCAGATTTCTTATCTCTCCCCAGGATTTGATTTACAGAATTTTATCACGGGAAAAAGATTTTGAATCCCAGGCTCTGGTGTTTTTTTTAAGGGATTATTCAGGATCAATGGG
>JBDLIV010000021.1:0-14240 GCA_039714675.1 Thermodesulfobacteriota bacterium | reverse complement strand
GGAAACTCCATGGCATTAGCTCCAAGTCCACCACTCATGGTTTTGCCATGGCTGTCAGTATTTGCATTAAAAGCCCTTGTCATCCTTGTTAAGGAGTCAATAAATACTACTGCATTTTGTCCGATTTCAGCACATCTGATTGCAGTATGCATGGCAAGACGAGTCATTCTCATGTGCTGCCCAGTCTGCTGATCTGCCGAGGAGTATAGAACGTGGGCTTCTTTAAGACCCCTTTGAAAATCAGTAACTTCTTCCGGCCTTTCATCAACAAGGAGAATAAAAACTTTAGAATCGGGATGGTTCATAACAATTGAATTTGCCATATGGCGAAGTATTGTTGTTTTCCCTGATTTAGGCGGAGCAATAATGAGTCCTCTCTGACCCATACCAATGGGAGAGATCATGTCAAGAGCTTTGCCTGTAACATCATCACTGCTTTGGGCAAGATAATAGCGTTCAAAAGGGTTGATACTGACTTGATCCTGTAACAAAGGCGTGTCTCTGAAATCATCAAAAGGCAGTTTGTTTATTGTATCAATTTGCATTAATGCAAGATTTGGATTACTCGATCCTTTTTGTTCTCCAAATCCTTCAATAAAACTGCCCTCTTTTAAGTTTAATTTTCGTATTAAACTAACCGGGACATAGGTGTTTTCAGGTTTTGGCTGAAAGTTTTCTTCTATATCTCTTAAGAATCCAAACCCTTTATCCATAATTTCAAGATATCCTTGTACAGGATCCATTTTAAGACTCCTTAAAGTGAAAATCAGAACTTTTAAAAAAAATAAAGAACAAGCGATTCGTCGCTGGTATCTCACTGAATAAAAACAGATTCAAGTTTTGTAGGTGAAAATTTGAATTACTGTATAATGTTAGATAAGTATATAACACTTTTAATCTCTGCTTGCAAGTTAGGAAAAAACACTTTTTGCTTGACACAATTTTTTATTATTGATATAAGTGCTCTTGTTTTTCGGGCGATTAACTCAGTTGGGAGAGTGCAACCCTTACAAGGTTGAAGTCGCAGGTTCAAGCCCTGCATCGCCCACCAAAAAATCAACTGTTTCGGGGGTGTAGTTCAGTTTGGTTAGAACGCTTGCCTGTCACGCAAGAGGTCGCGAGTTCGAGTCTCGTCACTCCCGCCAAATATATAAAAAGGTTTCAGCATTTTGTTGAAACCTTTTTTGTTTTTTGGTTTTACCTCATGGTCTTTTTGTATTCTATTTTACTGGTACAGCTTGAATTTTCTATCCTGCAGGTTAATTATGGGAACAGCAAATCCCTGCCCTTTTTAATGCAATGGACTATTTTGTGATAGAGTGATAAGTAGAAGAGATATAAAAAATTAATTTAATGAATTGAGATGATAAAATGGAAAGAGTTTTAGTTATTATTGTTTCTGCAGCCATTGGGACGGCATTTTTCTTATGGTTTTCCCAGGCTGTTAAAAAGCAGTATATGCAAAAATATATAATGTCACACCAGTGGCTTTTACACCCCAACTCAATCTGTTACTGGCGGACAGGCATGGCTGGTTTTGGATTTATCCTCTACTTTTTTACCCCTTTTCAAGCCATTGCAATATTTATATTTACCTTTGCAGCAATCCTTGACGGTGCTGACGGTGTTGTGGCAAGAGGATGCAATCTGGGATCTACCTGGGGAGAATGGCTGGACCCCATGTGTGACAAATTAACCTATTTGCCGCCATTGGTTGGATTTGCATATGCAGGTATTATATCAATAAAATTGGTATGGGTTCTTGTGGCCATTGAATTTGCGGGCCAGTTTTTTGCCCGGCATATTTTGGCCTGGATCAAATTCTCCGGAGCGGCCAATAATTTTGGAAAAATCAAAGCCATTATCTGCTTTGCTCTTGTTATCTTGTGTGCATTGCTGGATAAAAATCCGGGATTTATAAACATTGCAGATGAGATACTCACAGCATGTATTATTCTTTCATCTGCATCTGTTGTCTTTAAATTTATACCCAACCGGCTCTATGCTGATATTCTTTCTACACTTAATTTCTCTTGTGGTGTGGCAAGTCTTATCTTAACCTATAATCACTATTTTGCACGTGCAATCTGTATTATTATTATAGGGCAATTATTTGATTTGTTTGACGGGCGTATGGCTCTAAAGCATGGTGGAACCAAATATGGGCCTTATCTGGATGATATTGCTGATTTTGTCAGCTTTGGACTGGCTCCAGCCTATGTGATTTTGCAGAGAGGCGGTTCATTAGCATGGCTTGCCAGTGGTTTTTTTATTATCGGGGTTGCATTTCGTCTTATCCGGTTTATCTCGGTGGATAAAAACCGGACAGATCTGCCTGAAGGGATATTCAACGGGCTTCCAAGTCCTGCGGGAGCATTGATCGTTCTTGGTGCATCACTTATTGCAACACCGGGAATATTGTGGGGACTGACCACTGTATCCATTGCTTTAATGGTGAGCCATATTAGGTTTGCACATTTTGGGCGAGTGATCCTCAAGCATATTCCAAAACCGGTGTTTTTTATGATCAGTGCATCAATTATTGTGATGCTTGCTTTTATTTTTAAAACAAAAAGCGTTGAGATGTTTGGATATTTGATTTTGAGTTCTGTTTTGCTATATATGATTGCAGGAAGGCACTGGGTACACAAATTGTGACAAGGTGTACAATTGAAATATCGTCCCATGGGTATATATAATATCTCACAGCATGATATTAAAAGGGGCGGATCTCATTGATAATAGCATTGCCCATTTCCTGGGTACTTACTGGTTGTTGTTTGTCAATTGTCAGATCAGCAGTAAGAATACCTTTTGCAAGAACATTTGAAATTGCTTTTTCTATTGAGTTGGCAGCTTCAGAAAATCCAAAGGTATATTTAAGCATCATGGCACCGGATAAAATCTGGGCAATGGGGTTGGCAATTCCTTTTCCGGCAATATCAGGTGCTGAGCCTCCTGCTGGTTCATAAAGACCAAATTTTTCTTCATTCAGGCTTGCCGAGGCCAAAAGTCCCATGGAGCCGGTTATCATAGCGCATTCGTCTGAAATAATATCCCCGAACATATTGGGGCATAAAAGCACATCAAATTGATGGGGATCTTTAACAAGCTGCATGGTGCAATTATCAACATAGATGTTTTCCAGGATAACATCAGGATATTCTTTTGCAATCTGCGCAACTGTCTCCCTCCACAGAACCATGGAAAAAAGAACATTGGCTTTATCAACAGATGTTACTCTGTGCTTTCGTTTTCTGGCAGTTTCAAATGCCATATGGGCAATTCGTTGAATTTCCTGTCTGGAATATACCATGGTGTCATAGGCTTTTTCGTTAAGACCTGAACCCTGCCTTCCCTTTGGTTCTCCAAAATAGATGCCGCCTGTCAGTTCCCTTATACATAAAATATCAAAACCATTTTTAACAATTGCCGGTTTTAAAGGAGATGCTGATGCAAGAGATGGAAAAACTTTTGCAGGTCGAAGATTACAATATAAATCAAAATGTTTTCTTAAAGGTAGTAAAGCTCCTCTTTCAGGCTGTTCTTCCGGTGGGAGATGTTCCCATTTAGGGCCGCCCACTGATCCAAATAAAACAGCATCACTTTGTTCACATAGAGCTATTGTGGAGTCAGGCAGGGCTTTGCCATGATTGTCAATGGCAGCACCACCAACATCAGCATATTCATATTCAAGACTGAATTTATAAAGGCTTGAAACTTTTTTAAGGATTTTAACAGCCTGTTCCATAACCTCTGGCCCAATTCCATCTCCTGGGAGTACAGCTATTTTGTTCAAACTTTTTATCTCCTGATATTAATATTTCAATTTTATATGGGATTTATTTTACAGGATTTTTTATAATATGCAATAAAAAATTTAGTTTTTATAAAATAAGTTCAATCATACTGTAAATTTAGAGTAAGATCATCTATTCAAGTTATAAGATGGAATTATGGATTGTTTCCGGGAAATAAGAGAAGTCTAAAGGGCAGCAACCGGGAAATAAGAGTTGGAAACCAGGGCAGAAATTTTTTCTGCCCCGGTATAATATGGTTTTAGACCTTTACAACTTTTTTTGCTGAAAGGCCTTTGTCATTTTCTTCTACTTCAAATTCTACACGTTCACCCTCTGCAAGTGTTTTAAAACCAGACATTTCAATTGCTGAAAAATGAACAAACACGTCATCTCCTGATTCCTGTTCAATAAAACCAAAACCTTTTTTTGAATTAAACCATTTGATTGTTCCTTCGGTCAAAATCTCCTCCTTAAATTATTACATCTTTATGGTGATCGTGTTTAAACGAGAACTTGCCCATATGTGAGGCGCAATAACTTTTGCAACCGGAGTGTACTTGTAGTACATGAGGATTGCAAAAGTTTGCAGCAACGAAGCAGATGGGTGAGTTGTCGTTTAAACATATTTCCTGTTTCCATATTCTGCATAGGCCATGGCAGTCAACCTGTAAACAAGATGTGCCATCTTTGAAAACGGTAAAAAAGCAAACAGTTCAAAGATTGCAATTAAATGCAGATAATAAAAGAAATAGGAGACACCTGCCATATGGGCAAGGCGTGCCATTTCAGTCAGCATACCGGTAAGACCAAGAGAGAAAACAACAACAAGGATAAACCAGTCTTTATAGGATGTAACCTGATCATCTTTTTTATCAAGTCGGTTCTTAATCATTAACGCTCCACCAATGGTCAGGGCAACCCCTCCAATATTGGCAAGCCATTTTATGGGATTAAGCTGTGAATATGGTCCTGGCAGTCCGCCAAGATACAACATCATACCGCAGACAGCAGTTACAATAAAAAGCCCGATAAAAGCATAGAGAACCATCATGTGTGGCGTTGCTCTATCTTTATTGCTTTCACACTCATTGAATTTATCATGTTTTAAAATTGTGGGAAGAACCCTTAAAAGGGCCTGGAAAAACTCTTTATAATCCAGAGTTGTCTTGTCAGTCTTGCCTTCAAGAACAGCATTCTCATGAATATTATTTAAAAAGTTTTTAAGGCTTAGAAAAAAGATAACAACTACTGCTGTTGCAATAGGCACAAAGGTCATGTCCACAAACCAGGTGGAGAAAAAATCTGCCTGGGCAATTACATGTTCTCCCTCATGGGCATGGGACCAATGCAGCCGACCACCAAGAGCATCTCCAAAAATAGTATGGAATATTTTTTCCATGGTCTCTTTGCCATTCATGGTAATAAATGCAAGGATTGCAAACCAGATGGCTGGAATTGCAAGAAGTATTGGCAGCTTTTTCGGGTCATTAACTGCCTTTGCAAGAGCTTTGGGTTGGGCATATTCTGTAATTGCAGCAGATCTAACTGCAGCCAGAACATCGCCCGGAGCAGCGCCCCTTGGGCAGAGATCAGTACAATCGCCGCATTGATGGCAAAGCCAGATATCACCACTATTTACAAGCCTGTCCTTAAGTCCCCAGGAAGCTGCTATCATCTCTTTCCTTGGAAAAGGACTGTCTTCAGGAGCAATGGGACATGCAACCGAACAAGTGGCGCATTGATAACATTTTTTTAAAGTTTCTCCACCAAGACCTTTTACCTGGGCTATAAAGCCGAGATCTGGTTGAGCAAGATATGTTTCAGTCATATTATGATACCTCCTGACTATGGTAAAAATATTTCAAGTTTATTTAAATTATTTGATTCTTTCATGCTGCTTACGGGCGGGATGCATTGCATACCGCCCGTGGCGGTTAGAATCCTTTAAATGGGTTTGGACCAAGGGCTTCAACTTCGTCAACAAAGGCATTTACTATTTCAGGGAGTTTGTCATATTCATCAATGGCAATTTCCGTAAAGGCTACCCGCTCTTTTTCAAGTGCAAGACTTGAAAGGGCATCACCTATTTTCTGTATTCTGGTTTCTGCCAGCTCGGAACCTTTTATAAAGTGACACTGGTAATCATCACCATGTTTACATCCAATGAGAATAACTCCATCCATACCTTGAGCCAGTGCATCTTTGACCCAGATAACATTAAATGAGCCAAGGCATCTTATGGGGATAAACCTCACATTTGGAGAATAATCCATTCTGTTCATACCCACCATATCAAGGGCTGGAAAAGCATCATTCTCACAGATCAGTGCAAGGAATCTGAATGGCGGCTCATCATAATCATCTTCCGACGGAACCCCAATTGCTTTAACCTGGGAACCAATGGAGTCAATTGTGTAGTCTGCAAAAGAGATGATCCTTTCAGGACATGCTCCCATACAGGTTCCACATCTTCTACACCTTGTCGGATTAGCCATTGGTGTTCCTTTTTCATCATCATCAAGGGCGCCAAAGGGACACTCAACAGTGCAGCGTTTACACTGGGTGCATCTTTGAAAAAAGAAATCAGGAAAAGTCATGTCGCCTGATCTTGGATGAACTGCTACGCCTTTGTTAGAGCTTTCAATACACTGGATGGCTTTCAAAGCAGCCCCTGTTGCGTCTTCCATGGATTCTTCAATGGTCATGGCTCGTCTTACAGCACCTGCAGCATAAATACCTGTTCTCTGGGTTTCATATGGAAAGCAGATATAATTGGAGTCTGCATATTGACCAAAAATATCATTATCCCGAAAGCCAGGACCCTGTCTGTATGCAAGGTTAATAACTGGATCATCTTTTGTAACTGGAACCATACCACCTGCCACAACAACCATGTCAGCCTTAACGGCAAGGTTTTCACCCAAAAGAGTGTTGGTGGCAGTTACTGAAAGGCCATTACCCTGGGGGGCAACTTCAGTTACAGCACCTTTGGTCATAAAAATTCCGTCTTCCTGCTGCATGCTTTTATAAAAATACTCCTGCAGGCCAGGAGTTCTCATGTGCTGGTAAATAATATATGCTTTACCATCTTGATAGTCGTCTCTTACATATCTTGCCTGCTTTAAAGCAACCTGGCTTGTTACTGAGCCTGTATATTCAAAATCTGCATCATCTTCATCTTTGCCCGGAGATTGAATAAACACAACATTTTTAGCCTCTTTACCATCAGACGGTCTGACAATTTTGCCTTTAGCAGCAATTTTTTCAAACTCATCATTGGTTACAACATCATCAAGATCAATACCAAGATGTTCATATTTTTCCCCTTCAAGAACATCAGGTCTCCATCCTGCTGCAAGAATTACTGCCCCGTAAAGCTCTCCATCCGGGTCACGCTTAAGAATATCCTCCCTGCCTTCATTATATTCAAGAAATTTGGTATGGGCATCTTCTGCGGTCAGCTCCTTGCCGTTTTCATCCACCAGCATCTCTTCCGGCAGAGGAAAGGGAACGTCAAAGGCTATCTTTTCACCTGGTTTCTTTAATGTTACCAGGAATTCACCAGGCTGACCTGCAATACGGGCAACCTCTGTGGTTGTTTTAACGTCAATATTTGAAAGGCTTTCAACCTCGGCAATCAAATCATCTGCAATGGAAGGCCGCAGAGTTTCAAAGGGTTCACAAACCGGCATCTGGCTTCTCATGTTAGATGCATACCCGCCAAGCTTGTCTGTTTTTTCAACAATTGTAACATCATATCCTGCTTTTGCAGCATCAAGGGCTGATGACATACCTGTTACACCGCCACCGAGAACCAGAATTTTTTTGGAAAAAGATTCAGTTTTATAGGGTTCTGGCAAGTTTACTTTTTCAACTCGTATCATACCCATTTTGATATAATCTTCAGCTTTCATCTGGATGGGATCAAAATGCTCTTCATCATCTTTCTGGTCTTCTTCAAGCTTTGGGTATTTTTCTCTTGAGTGCGGCCATACAACACCTTCTCTCAAGTTTGCTCTCTCAACAATGCATCCTTCAAAATTGAATACATCAAAGTTAACACGTCTGGAACATGCTCCAATGACCATTGCATTGACTTTTTCATCATCAATATCTTTTTGAATTAATGCTACACCTTCCTTTGAACACAAAAACGGGTGGGTGGTACAGTTTATGCCCTCTTCATCGGGAATATCAACGAGATCTTCCATATCGAGGGTATCACCGATGCCGCATCCTGTGCAGATATATACTCCATATTTTTTATCCATGATTATCCTCTCCTTGCAAGGGTGTGAATGGCTTTAAGAGCCATACCTGTGGCATTCTGGTTAGAAGTTACAACATCAGCAGGCTTATTTGCACAACCGGCCGCAAACATACCGCCTTTTGAAAAATCATTGATGATAAAGCCCTCCTCGTTGAAATCAAGATCAACATCAGGTCTATCAATAGCAGCATTTGGCTGCATGCCTGTTGCAAGTACCAGCATATCCACGGTTTGTCTTATTTTTTCACCTGAGATGGTATCTTCGGCAACAAGATTGATATTACCCGATCCTTCCTCTTCTGATACTTCAGCAACCTTGCCTTTTACAAAGAAAATGTTTTCATCCTCTTTGAGATTTGCATAGAATTTTTCATATTTAAGCCCTGGTGTTCTAAGATCAATATAGTAGATATATATTTTTGCATCAGGGTATTGTTCCCGCAGGTAAGTTGCATGTTTTAAGGATGCCATGCAGCAGATGTAAGAACAATAGGACAGATGATTCTCATCCCTTGACCCTGCACATTGTGCAAAAGCAATTGTTTCAGGGGCTTTGTCATCAGATGGTCTGATTATTTTGCCGCCTGTGGGGCCATTGGAAGATGCCATCCTTTCAAGCATCATATTGGTCACAATGTTTTGATACCTGCCAAATCCAAGATTATCAATCTTTGTGGCATCATAGGGAGTCCATCCTGTATTCCAGACAATGGCACCAACTTTAAGATCAATGGTTTTTTCTTCCATATCAAAATCAATGGCCTCATATTTACAGGCTTCCTTGACTTTGTCTCGATCATCCGTACTCATGGCAGGATCCATTATATACCGCATTGGAAAGGCCATGTTATGGGGAAGATATGCTGCTTTTCTGCGATCCATGCCAAAATTGAATTCATTTGATATCTCAGTATCACAGACCTTGGCGCATTCACCGCATGCAGTACAGTTTTCATTCACATACCTTGGTGCAGTTTTTATAGTAACAGTATAATCACCTGCATTACCCTCTACATTCTGGACTTCGGACATGGTAAATACTTTAATATTTTTATTGTCCTTGATTCTTCTATAGTTGATCTCAAGTCCGCAGGTAGGCGGGCAGAGTTTGGGGAAGTAGTGTTTGAGCTGGGATACCCTTCCACCAAGGGATGCTTCCTTTTCCACAAGGAAGACCTCATACCCCATTTCAGCAGCTTCCAGGGCAGTTGTAAGGCCGCTGATTCCACCGCCAACCACCATCAAGCTTTCACTGACTGGAGCTAAATTCTTAGTTGTCATGCTGTTCCTCCATGAATTTAACAGTCTGTTTGTAACATCCTGTCAGGTTATATAGGTCTTATAAATTATAAGTTTGATGTCAAAATTTTAATAAAAGATATATACAGTCTTAAATTTTGACATGGTGTCTCCTATTTTGTAATAGCAAAAATTAGTTTTTAACTCTTATTTATTAGTTTTGAATTAAGGATGATTCCTGATTAAAATCTGATGAAATGTTTTTACTTAGAATTCAAAATTTTACATATTCTCAGCTATTTTTTACCTTTACAAAAGAAGAGAAATAAAAGAACCTCCTATAATTTTAAAAAACCCCCAGGCACTATAAACCAGCACCTGGAGGTTAAATATCTTACAAACGTACCTTAAGATTTTTTTTCAAAACTAATCAGAAATAATCTTAATATAAGGTACTTTTTTCAAACTCCA
Source organism: Thermodesulfobacteriota bacterium (assembly GCA_039714675.1). Taxonomy (GTDB): domain Bacteria; phylum Desulfobacterota; class Desulfobacteria; order Desulfobacterales; family Desulfobacteraceae; genus Desulfobacula. The sequence continues at coordinate 4,460 of JBDLIV010000021.1, read as the reverse complement.
CTCTTTTGTCTCTTTGTCATAAGTTGAGTTTGTAAAGCAGAACCATTCATCATCATTCTGACCCATGAAGTCACCTCTGTAGTAGAACCCGGGGTATCTTGATTCTTCACGGAACTGGATATGACGGGTATGAGCCTCAACTGTGTAGAGACGATGGGTGATTTCCCACGCTCTCATGAGTTCATGCAGGTCACCGGCAGCAATTTTATCAAGATCTTCACGGAACATTTCAAACAGATCCATGAGGATTTCAAGGGATTTACCGGAAGTCATGTAGTAAGTAGCTGTTCCACCACCATACTCATTGGTCATCTTCATGAGACGAAGTGCCATGCCAGCAGGTTTGCAATAGTTGGGGTTAATGGTTTCATCTGTTGTATATTCACAATGGTCAAGATAATTTCTGACAGGTAAGTAAACAAGATCAACAAGTTCTTCGTCAGTCTCTTTGAAGCTTACATCTTCAGGATTATCTCTGAGATATCTGACCATCTCTTTTGCACAGATACGGCCTTCAGCATGTGAGCCGGAGGAGAATTTATGACCGGAAGCACCAACGCCGTCACCAGAAGTCCACAGACCTTTAACAGTTGTCATACGATTGTAGACTTTATCTCCAACACCCCATTTGTACTCAGCAGGAACCCAGTCTTCGTCAGGACCTGAACACCAGATGCCGCAACAGCCTGAGTGAGAACCAAGAAGATACGGTTCGGTGGGCATGATTTCTGAATCTTTTTTCTCAGGTTCAGTATTTGTAGCACACCACAGCCCTGCCTGACCAACAGACATGTCAAGGAAATCTTCCCAAGCTTCTGACTCAAGATGTTTCATCTCTTTTTTGCTCATTGATTCAGCCAGTTTGGCAAGAGCATCAGTTGTCTTCATGATGATTGGACCGCGGCCTTCTTTGTACTCTTTCATCATGAGATGATTTCTCAGGCATGTAGGAGTTACAGCAGCAGTTCCATAGGGAGCATATTTTTCAAGTTCTGCTTTTGCATCATCAGAACCTGCAAAGTTTTCACCAAGACCATTAACAGTTGCAGCTTTAAAAAGAAGGAACCACGCACCAACAGGTCCGTAACCATCTTTAAAACGAGCAGGGGTGAAACGGTTTTCCATCATGGTGAGTTCAGCACCTGCTCTGACAGCCATTGTATAAGTGGAGCCTGCATTCCATACCGGATACCATGCACGACCTTTACCTTCACCAGTTGAACGGGGCTGGTAAACATTAACTGCACCACCGCATGCAACCATCATAGTTTTTGCTTTGATGATATAAACTATGTTTTCACGAACGGAAAAGCCAACCGCACCGGCTACTTTTGTGGGATCATTTTCATCGTTGAGAAGTTCAACAATAAAGCATCTTTCAATGATGTTGTCTTCGCCAAGAGCAAGTTTACCTGCTTCAGCAACTATTCTTTTATAAGATTCACCATTGATCATGATTTGCCATTTACCAGTTCTTACTGGAGTGGCTCCGCCTTTAAGTGTTCCCAGTTTCTGACCTTTTTTTCCGTCAAGGTTTTTATTGTCATCAGTCTTTTTCCACATGGGGAGTCCCCACTCTTCAAAAAGATGAACTGAATCATCAACATGACGTCCAAGGTCAAAGATCAAGTCTTCACGAACAATACCCATAAGGTCGTTTCTGACCATGCGTACATAATCTTCTGGCGAGTTTTCGCCAATATAAGTGTTTATAGCTGAAAGACCCTGGGCTACTGCACCAGATCTTTCAAGAGCTGCTTTGTCACAAAGAAGAATTTTTGTGTCGTCGCTTGCCCATTTTTTTACTTCAAATGCTGTTCCGCAGGCAGCCATACCGCCACCAACGATGAGAATATCAACTTCTTTTTTAACAACCTCTGGATCTCTTACAGCTTTAAGTTCTCCAACAGGTTTATTAGGTAATGCCATTATATACCTCCAAAATTATTAAGTATCAAATTAAATGGTTGACAATTAAGTTATGCAAGCTCAGTTGGAACTTTGAGTTCATAACCATCTGCTTCCTGTGTTGAAAGCAGTCCACTGTCAAGGTCTTTACCTTTAAGGTCAAGATATGCATTAGCTTCACCTTCAGGAGTTGTTCTGATGGGGAACTTGAAGCGTTTGATAACGCCGTTCCTGAATTTACATGTCCACATAACATCCTCAGTACCCATCATGGGAACAGTAGAGCCTCCCATTGGTACAAAGTCTGAATATCCTCTGACCTCAATTGCCTGAGTAGGACAGATCTTTACGCATGAAAAACATTCCCAGCACTGGTCTGGTTCCTGATTATATGCTTTCATTTCGTTAGGTTCAAGAACCATCAGGTCATTGGGGCAGATGTACATACATGCTGTTTTATCCCCGCCTTTGCAGCCGTCACATTTTTCTGCAATTACAAAAGATGGCATTTAAAATACCTCCATTAATATAAGTTAATCAAAAATGCACAATACCGTTGTGCTACTCTCTTATTTCAACCGGACAGATTATAGTCTTTGCTGTCTGGTCTGGTAATCCTTAAATTTTACTTTCATGTAAAAGAAAATATATACCGCTAAATATATTTAAAATCGAAATAACACCCTCTTACTGAGTTTGTCAAGATGTATTTATAAAGAAATCTTTTTTTAAAAAATGCTGTTGTGTTTAAATTTCTCTGTTTACTCTAAGACTCACAATATATATCTATATACCAAGTGATTGAATACAATATATGGTAAATAATAGAGATTTAAAAGGGACTGGTAATTTTAAATGATAATTGATAATTTAAATGATGAATGGTGAATTATTAATAGCGAATTAGATAAAAATTTAAAATATGAGTTCTTCTTAATTCAAAGTTAAACTTAATAATAACCTAAAGGTCAGAAACTTAAGAATTGTATGAGAAGGAGATAAAATGTCGGAAGAAATGGTACCAGTTGATCTTGAAAATTTGATGAATTTTAATTGTACTTTTGAAAATGAGTGCTTTAATGAATGCTGCCGTGACCTTAATCAGGCTTTGACTCCCTATGATGTTTTAAGATTGAAAAACTCTCTTGGCATTTCATCACAGGACTTTTTAAGGACTTATACATCTTTGCATTACGGCCCTGAATCTGGCCTGCCTGTAGTTGAATTTAAACCCAATCCAGAAAGAGGATATGAGTGCCCTTTTGTAACCCCAAAAGGATGCTCTGTTTATCAAGACCGGCCGGCATCCTGTCGCATGTATCCCCTGGCTCGTGCAATTGCAAGATCCAGGGAGACAGGGGAGATCAATGAATATTTTGCGCTCATTGAAGAGCCACACTGCAAAGGGTTTGAAAAAAAATCCAGCCAGAAAGTTAAAGAGTGGCTTAAAGGCCAGAATGTGGATAAACACAATAAAGAGAATGATAAGCTCATGGAGTTGATCAGCCTTAAAAACCAGGTTTTGCCAGGGAAACTCGAAGGTGCAGCAGCTGATAAATTTTATATGGCTTTGTATGATCTTGATGAGTTCAGGGAGCAGATTTTTGGAAAAAATCTTTTAAATAAATTCAATATCCCTCAAGAGCATAAAGAAAAAATAAAAACAGATGATGAAGTATTATTAAATCTTGGACTTGAGTGGGTAAAATATATGCTGTTTGGTATAAAAATGACTTTTGGAGAGTAAATTTTATGCAGATTAAAGGCAAAATTGCTCTGGTTCTCGGGGCTGTTAAGGGGATAGGAAAAGGAATCGGCCTTGGCCTTGCAGAAAAAGGGGCAAAACTTGTATTGACTCGCCATGACTGGGAAGACTCCTTTGATGAAATGGAAAGGGATTTTAATACATCCAAAGCAGAGAATATGATTATTACAGCTGACCTGCGCAATATTAAGGATATTGAAATCCTTGCCCAGAACATTGAAAAAAAATATGGGTGCTTGGATATTTTGATAAATAATATTGAACGCGGAGGATGGCCGACGGTTCATGGTGAATATATTGAAGATCAATGGGAGCTGGAAATTGAAACAACTCTTAAAGCTAAACAATGGGTGTTTACAACTCTTTTGCCTTTGCTGAAAAAATCAAGTGAAGCTATAGTAATCAATATATCGTCCATAGCTGGTATTGTGGGGCGATCAGGTCCTGCAGCTCTTGTTTTTAATGACGGATATGCTGCTGCCAACAGGGGGATCTCTGTTTTGACTGAAACCTGGGCACGCCTGGGAGCTCCAAATATCAGGGTCAATGAAATCATGCTGGGAATCTTTGAAACCCGGCATGCACAAAACACCCGGGGATGGAAAGAGGTTCTCACAGACAGTGAAAAACAATCATTGATCAATCATACCCTTGTGAATCGCACAGGTACAATAGATGATGTGGTAAAAGCCTGCCTCTTTATCATCCAGGATGCTCCCTATATGACAGGAAGCGTTTTAAGGCTTGACGGAGGATATGTCCTGGCAGGGGAAAAGGTTCCTCCCAT
>JBDLIV010000020.1:0-14289 GCA_039714675.1 Thermodesulfobacteriota bacterium | reverse complement strand
ACTATTGAACATAATGCTGATCCGGTAATTCTCGGACAGATTAAAAAAGTTTCTCATCTTGTGAAAGTAGAGGAGGTATAGTATGCAGCTTCATGATTTGTCACCTGAGAAGGGTGCAAGGAAAAATAGAAAAAAAGTCGGCAGAGGGCCTGCTTCTGGCATGGGCAAAACATCCACAAGAGGTCACAAAGGTCTTAAAGCAAGATCAGGCGGCAGTGTAAGACCGGGATTTGAAGGTGGTCAGATGCCTCTTTACAGAAGGCTTCCAAAAAGAGGTTTTTTTAATATTTTTAAAACAAAAGTTGCAGTTTTAAATATTAAAGACCTCGATAGATTTGAAGATGGCACAACTATCGATACTGATACGTTAAGAGATGCAGGAATGGTAAAAGGCAGTTTTGATAGTGTTAAAATTCTTGGCATAGGAGAAATAACAAAGAAATTTGTTTTAAAAAATATTCTTATTTCCAAAACTGCTAGGGAAAAAATTGAATCTGCCGGTGGAAGCATAGAATAAAAACGTTAAGTGATGTAAGGAATAGGAACCAATAGATGATCCAGAATAGCTACCAGAATTTATTAAAACTTCCTGAGCTTAAAAGAAAAATTTTTATTACTTTGGCTTTGCTCTTTGTTTACCGTATCGGTATCCATGTTCCAACGCCGGGAGTAAATGGAGCTGCTCTCTCTTCTTTTTTTGCAGCTGCTGAAGGGACATTGTTTTCCATGTTCAATATGTTCTCAGGCGGTGCTTTGGAAAGATTTTCCATATTTGCATTGGGCATTATGCCTTATATCAGTGCCTCTATTATTCTCGAACTGATGACAGTTGTTGTGCCGCATCTAGCCCAGCTTAAAAAAGAGGGCGATGCTGGTAGAAAAAAGAAAACTCAATATACAAGATATGGAACAGTAATATTGAGTGTTATTCAGGGTCTTGGTATAAGTGTGGGTTTGGAATCCATGACTTCACCTGCTGGTGTCCCTATTGTCCCATATCCTGGATGGGGTTTCAGGCTTGTCACGATTATAACGCTGACGGCAGGAACTTCATTTATTATGTGGCTTGGTGAACAGATCACTGAAAGGGGAATAGGAAACGGTATCTCTCTGATTATTTTTGCAGGTATTGTTGCCAATATGCCATCAGCCATGGGCAATACTATACGACTCATGACAACCGGAGAAATGGGAGTATTCGGTATTATTATACTTGCTGTTTTAATGGTTGCTGTTATTGCAGCTATTATTTATATGGAGCAGGCTCAAAGGCGAATACCTGTTCATTATGCCAAGAGAGTTGTGGGCAGGAAAATGTATGGAGGCCAGACTTCACATCTTCCATTAAAGATTAATACAGCAGGGGTTATACCTCCTATTTTTGCATCCTCTATTATAATGTTTCCGACAACTATTGCACAATTTATCGATATCCCGATTATGAAAACTGTGGCAGCCATGTTCAGTCCGGGAACAGTCTGGTATTATCTTCTTTATATAGGATTTATTATTTTCTTCTGCTTTTTCTACACAGCAGTACAGTTTAATCCAGAAGATGTTGCAGAAAATATGAAAAAAAACGGTGGATATATTCCTGGAATCAGACCTGGTAAAAGAACAAGTGAATATATAGACAGGGTGTTGACACGAATAACACTTGGCGGAGCTCTTTATGTCTCTGCTGTCTGTGTATTGCCAACATTTTTAATGGGTAAATTTAATGTTCCTTTTTATTTTGGCGGCACAGCTCTATTGATTGTAGTTGGTGTATCCATAGATACTATTTCCCAGATTGAATCCCATCTGATTACAGGTAATTATGATGGTTTCTTAGGAAGATCCGGGGCTAAAAGAATTAAAGGCAGATCCTGAAACGTTTAAAACTAAGGAGATTGATAAGGTTATGGCAAAAGAAGAACCCATTAAAGTTGACGGGAAAGTACTTGAAACACTGCCCAATGCCATGTTTAAAGTTGAACTGGAAAACAAGCATGTATTGCTTGCTCATATTTCAGGAAAAATGAGAATGCATTTTATTAAGATCCTGCCGGGAGATACGGTGACAGTTGAAATTTCACCCTATGATTTAAGCCGGGGCAGAATTACATATAGATATAAATAGGAGTAAATGGATGAAAGTCAGAGCATCTGTAAAAAAAATCTGTAGGAATTGTAAAATAATTAAAAGACGTGGTGTCGTCAGAGTTATTTGTATAAATAAGCGCCATAAACAGCGTCAGGGATAGGGGGAAGGAAATTTGGCACGTATTGCAGGAGTAGATTTACCAAGAGATAAACATGCATGGATAGCTTTAACCTATATTTACGGAATAGGCAGAACAAGTTCAAAACAGATACTTAAGAAAACAGGGATTGATCCAACCACAAAAGCAAATGATCTGACTGAATCTGAGGTTAATGACATCAGAAAGATTATTGATGCTGATTACAAGGTTGAAGGTGAACTTAGAAGTGATGTCTCCATGAATATCAAAAGACTTATGGACTTAGGTTGTTACAGAGGATTACGGCACAGAAAAGGCCTTCCCTGTCATGGTCAAAGGACAAGTACAAACGCCAGGACAAGAAAAGGTCCTAAAAGGACTGCAGTTAAAAAGAAAAATTAATATCATAATATAAAAGGTTTTATGAATTATGGCAAAAAAGTCTAAAAAAGTAGTATCCAAAAAGAGGGTGAGAAAGAATATTTCTACAGGAATTGTACACATTCAATCCACTTTTAATAATACTATCGTTACAATTGCCGATGAAAACGGGAATACTATTTCATGGTCCAGTGCTGGTATGCAGGGATTTAAAGGTTCAAGGAAAAGCACACCTTTTGCAGCAAAACTTGTTGCAGAAGATGCAGGCGCAAGGGCTATGGAACAAGGCATGAAAAATATCGGAGTGTTTGTAAAAGGTCCGGGACCAGGTAGAGAATCTGCTTTAAGAGCTCTGCATGCGCTTGGCTTTCAAATATCCATGATAAAGGATGTTACACCGGTTCCCCATAATGGATGCCGTCCGCCAAAGAGAAGAAGAGTTTAAGAATATTTGTTTGATAAAGGAGAAGAAGATTGTCAAGATATAGAGGATCTGTTTGCCGACAATGCAGACGTGAAAATATGAAGCTTTTTTTGAAAGGTGATAGATGCTTTTCAGATAAATGCAGTTTTGATAGAAGAGGGTATCCTCCAGGGCAACATGGACAAAGAAGAAGTAAATTGTCAGATTATGGAATTCAGCTTAGAGAGAAACAGAAAGTCAAGAGACTTTATGGATTATCTGAAAAACAATTCAGGATCTCGTTTAAAAAGGCTGATCGAAAAAAAGGTATAACAGGTACAAATCTTTTAAGCCTTTTGGAAACCCGTCTTGATAATACTGTTTTCAGAATGGGATTTGTTAATTCCAGAAATCAAGGCAGGCATTTTGTAAGGCATAACCATTTTATCATAAATGGTAATAAGGTAAACATACCTTCTTATCAGGTAAAAAAAGGTGATGTAATTGAACTTCGTGAAAAAAGTAAAAAGATCCAAGTTATTTTAGATTCATTGGATGCCATAGTAAGACGTGGTATTCCACAATGGATTGAGATTAATAAAGAAAATTTTAAAGGCGAAGTTGTCGGGGTTCCTGTACGTGAAGATATTACTCTTCCCATCCAGGAACAATTAATTGTAGAGCTTTACTCAAAATAGACAGACTATTATCATGGTTTGTCCCAATATTTATTCAGGAGATATAAATGTCATCTGAAAAACTTGCATATGTTAATTGGAGAGAGATGATCAAGCCGGAAAAGCTTGATGTAACAACAACTTCAACATATGGTAAATTTGTATGTGAACCCCTTGAAAGGGGATATGGTATTACTCTTGGAAACTCTTTGCGCCGGATTATTCTGTCGTCTATATATGGTGCAGCAATTGTTTCTGCTAAATTTGATGATGCTCTTCATGAATACAGTGTAATATCTGATGTAAGACAGGATGTTTCCGAGATTATTTTAAATCTCAAAGAGCTGAAACTCAAGGTTGATGACATAGAGGATAAGATAATAACCTTGAATGTTAAAGGAGAGTGTGAAGTCACTGGCGCTGATATTGTGAGTCCTGATGGTAAGGTTGAAGTACTTAACCCTGAGCAGCACATCGCATCTGTTTCCCAAAAAGGAGAATTAAGTATAACCATGGTTGTAAAAACCGGAAAAGGTTATGCCCTTGCTGCTGCAAATAAAGATGAAGAAGCTTCCATTGGAACTATTCCTGTTGATAGTGTATTCTCTCCAATTCAAAAAGTAAAATATGTTGTGGGAACATCGAGAATTGGACATAAAACAGACTATGATAAGCTTATCCTTGAAGTATGGACAGATGGTTCGGTAACTCCGGATGATTCTGTGGCTTATGCTGCAAAAATTCTCAAAGAGCAAATGAGCCCTTTCATTAATTTTGATGAAGATATGGAACCAGATTATGCTGATGAAAATTCAGAGGATTCAGATAGTGGCTTTAATGAGAATATTTACAGATCTGTAGATGAACTTGAATTGTCTGTAAGAAGTTCCAATTGTTTGAAAAATGCAGAGATAACAAGTATTTATCATTTGGTTCAGAAAACAGATACTGAAATGCTGAAAACCAAAAATTTCGGTCGAAAATCATTGAATGAGATAAAGGAAGTTCTTGCAACCATGGATCTTTCACTTGGTATGGATCTTGATGGTTTTGAACCGCCTGAAGAAGAAAATAGTGAGGAGGTGGAATAAAAGACCATGAAACATAGAAAATCAGTATTAAAATTAAACAGGACATCAAGCCATAGAAAGGCTATGTTTCGGAACATGGTTACTTCTCTGTTTAAACATAATAAAATTAAAACCACGGAAGCAAAAGCAAAAGGTTTGAGAAAAATTGCAGACAAGATGGTCACTCTTGCCAAACGTGGTGATCTGCATGCCAGGCGTCAGGCTCTTGCAGTGATTCGGGAAAAAAATGTTGTTCATACGCTGTTTAATGAAGTTGCCGAGAAATTTAACTCACGGCAGGGCGGCTATACAAGAATCACTAAACTTGGTCCAAGAAAAGGTGATGTCGCCCCAATGGCGCAGATTGAATTAATATTCGATTGATAATATCTATTCTTTTTAGATAAAATTAAATCCCTGACAAGTCAAATTGTCAGGGATTTTTGTTTTTCTCTTTATTTTGTTTTGCTTTGTAAAGCCTTTTATCTGCTGCCTTTAAAAGTATGGCAGAAGTTTCCATCCCTTTTTCAAATACAGAAGCAAGACCATGGCTTAATTTCAGATGAAAGCTTGTACCTTCGGAAGATAAGGGTTCATTGGCAAGTTTATTCTTCACCCTGTTCACATAGTTTTGCGCCTGGGTTTTATTTGTAGAAGGTAAAATGGCCACAAATTCATCACCTGCAAATCTTGCAACAATATCAGAATCCCTCTTCATACTGTTAAGGCAATTTGCAACATGGCAGAGAGCAAGATCACCATTATTATGTCCAAAGGTATCATTTATTGATTTAAAATCATCCAGATCAAAAAAAAGGAGTGTAAGATCAATATGATATCGTTTGGATCGTTGAAATTCTCTTTCAAGAACTCTTTCCATAACTCCACGGTTTAAAAGCTTGGTTAATGGATCATGAAAGGCAAGATATTTTAGTTTTTCATGGGCAGTTACATTGGAGAGACACAAGGATACTTTAACAGCCAGTTGTTCCAATAGAGAAGTATCAATACCAGGTTTAAACCTGTTGATATCCTTATCAGCCTGGTTAAAACTCCCCACAATTTGACCATCCATTGTAATTGGAGCAATGGCAATGGAACCGATTTGATAATCTGATGCCTCGGGTATTAGTATTTTGAGGCTGTTTAAATTGTTATTAGATAGCAGTGGCGTCAGCCGGTTATGTGTTATATCTGTAAATTCCTTTTTAGATAAAAATGCTGTTGATGAGCGCAAAAGTTTGGAGTCCTGGATATTATGAAAGTATTTTGCAATACTGCTCTCTTCTATTATGGAGAGCCATGTATATGAGACTGAAAACTTTGAACTGATTTCAAATAACAGCTTTTCAATAAAATCCTTGAAATTGAAAATAGTTAAAATACTGATTTCAATTTCATAAAATTTTCTGGCCACAATTTCATTGTGTTCCATCCTGTCTAAAAGATGTTTTGGAATGGTCTTCATATCTTATATGTCCGTATATTGATAATTTTTATCATCACTGTTTTTATGTTGCAATTAAGATAAAGTCAATATGAATCATATTTTTGCAGATAGTTTATGTCACCTTCCTCCTGCATTTACTGGATTTTCTATGGAATCAGCTTGTTATAATAATGTAATGAAAGACTGCCTAAAGAAATGGATTTCAAAGGCAGTGAAAAGAACCAGATTGTCCAAGATTATAGATCACAGTTAAATTTAATAAGTTTGATAATCTTGAGAATTTGTCAATAATAAATTTTTTTTAAATATATTTGATCTAAATCAATAATCAGATAAAATAAGATTTATGAGAATCATTCTTTTAATATGTATACTGCTTTACCCTTTAGATGTATTGGGATCTGATACAGGTTTTTCAAAAGAAGAAAAAGTGTTGATGACAAATATTGCCGGATTTACTGCCATTACAGCCTGGGGTGTTGCAAACTGGGATTATTTTGCCAATTCACCTTCCAAAGCAGATGAAGGTTGGTTTTCTATGGACACAAAAGAGGGGGGTGCGGATAAACTGGGCCATTTCTATCTTAGCTATACATTATCACACATTTTAGCCGCAACCTATGAGAATTGGGGTTATTCCCAAAAAAAAAGTGCAATGTTGGGTGCATTATCCTCATTTAGCATTATGAACTGGATGGAATTGGGGGATTCATTCTCTGATTTTGGTTTTTCCTATGAAGATTTTCTTATGAATAGTATTGGTAGTATTGTCGGCTATTTTATTTATATAAATCCTGAATTATCAAGAAAAATTGATTTCAGGATTGAATACAAGCCAAGTTTTGATCAGATAGATATTTTTACAGATTATGAACGGTTAAAATATATTTTTGCACTAAAGCTTGACGGGTTTGATTGTGTTGAAAATAAAATTCTTAAATATCTTGAATTGCATATTGGATATTATGCAAGAGGATATTCTGATGGCCTGAATAAAGAGAGAAATATTTATATTGGGATTGGTATAAATCTTTCAAAAATATTCAATGATTTTTCAATGCAAAAATTGTCGAAAATTACCAATTATATTCAAATTCCATACACATATACAAGCTTTGAGAAGGATTTAAATTAGCCAAGTTGTTTTTGAATCACAAAACTCTTTATGCCAAATATCCAGATTCCTTTATCAGATCCTTGACTTTAATATTTAGTTTGAATACAAGAGGCTATAATTTAAGATGAAAAAAAGGGATAATTATTTTGGAAGTAATGCCCAGTAAAAATAGTTCCATAATTAAGTTTGCTGCATTTGTTATTATTGTTGCCGGAATGAAATCCGCCACTGTGATCGTTGTTCCTTTCCTGCTGGCACTCTTTTTATCTATTATCTGTGCACCCTCACTGTTTTGGATGCAAAAAAAAGGGATTCCAAGCATTCTGGCCATTCTGATTCTGATGTTTGGTGTGATCTGCATACAGATGCTTTTAGTGACACTTGTCTCTTCATCCATTGCTGATTTTTCGCAAAATATTCCCTTTTACCAGGAACGATTAAAAGTTTTAACATTTGAGAGTTTAAAAGTGCTGTCAAGGTTTGGTGTTGAACTTGAAGCTGACAAGCTCACCCAAATATTTAATCCAAGCCGTATCCTTAAATTTGTTGCAACCACTTTAAACGGGTTGGGTGGGGTGCTTACTAATACTTTTCTGGTATTTTTAATTTTTATTTTTATTCTTTCAGAGGCAGCAGGATTCCCAAATAAATTGCGTGCCATTTTAAATGATAAAGACAGTAATCTTGAGCAATATGCCCAGATCACCGCCGGTGTGAACAGGTATCTGGGGATCAAAACCCTTACCAGTATTGCAACAGGAGTTATTATTTTTATCTGGTTGAGTGTACAGGGAGTGGATTTCCCTGTTATGTGGGGTGTGTTTGCATTTTTACTGAATTATATCCCCAATATTGGTTCTATCATTGCTGCAGTTCCAGCGGTGCTTCTCGCTTTAATCCAGTTAGGACCATTACCGGCAGGCATTGCAGCACTTGGTTTTTTACTGGTGAACGTATTGGTGGGAAGTGTCATAGAACCAAAAGTCATGGGGCAGGGAATAGGACTTTCTGCTCTGGTGGTATTTTTATCATTAACTTTCTGGGGATGGGTGCTTGGGCCGGTTGGTATGCTTCTTTCAGTTCCTTTGACCATGGCAGTAAAAATTGCTTTAAGTGAAAGTGAATCAACAAAATGGCTCTCTATTTTACTGGGGTCAAACAGAGAGGCATCCAGACTGCTTGACAGAGAAAATTAATATTTTTCCATTTCCCATGGAGAGATAGCCTTCTAAAAATTCAATTTTTATTTTCCTTGACTTAATACTGTTTTAGATTATATTTAACTAAATGGTTAAACTTTTTAGTTAAACCATTTAGTTAAAATCAGAATGATATATTTTAAACAGGGGAATGATATGGACAGCAAGGAATTAACAAGGAAAAAAATATTAAAAACAGCAACGCAGATTTTTGCCAGGCATGGGTATGAAGGTGCCCGCATGGATCAGATTGCAAAGGCGGCAGATGTTAACAAAGCCACTATTTATTATAATATTGGCAATAAAAAAGCTTTGTATGAGCAGGTTCTGGTTTCTGAAACAATTAAACCTGTGGTGCAAAATGCTTTAAAAGAGTTAAGCTCACTTGAAACACCGGAAAAAAAACTTGAAGTCTATATTGCCACTATCAGTACTTTTTTTTTAGAAAACCCACACCTGCCTAAAATCACCATGCGCGAACAGATTTCCGGTGGCAAAAACCTTCCTGAATCATTTCTTTTAAATATTTCTCAAATGCTCAATACCCTTGAAACCATACTGAAAGAGGGAGAAAAAACCAAAGTTTTTGAAAAGGTTGATACTATGACAATCCACTTTATGATTCTGGCAAGCTTGATGTTTTTTATTAATACTGCTCCCATACGTTCAAAAGATAATAATCTTCCGGAAAAATTCAGCTCTGTGGATGAAAAGGCCTATGTTACCTTAACAGGAAATATTACAAGATATATTTTAAAAGCAGTGCGCAGGGGGGAATAGATGTCAACAGTAAGGGTCAAGATAGATCACTTTTTTGAACAGCTCGCCTCTTTTCTGTATGACTATAAATATATTGTTATTCTTTTTATGTTTGCAGCAGCAGGGTTATTAGCATCGCAACTTCCAAATATAAAAATTGACACATCAACAGAGGGTTTTCTCCATGAAAATGATCCCATTTTAATAGATTATGAGGCTTTTCGTGATCAATTCGGCAGAGAGGAGATTGCCATTGTAGCTTTAAAATCTTCAAATATTTTTAATAAAAAATTTTTAAATGACTTAAAATCCCTGCATAATGATCTAAAAGAAAACCTGCCCTATCTTGATGATATCACAAGCCTGATAAATGCCAGAAATACCCATGGAAAAAAAGATGAGTTGATTGTGGAAGATCTTTTTGAAAATTTTCCTGAATCCAAAACTGCCATGTCTGAAAAGGAAAAAAGAGCAAGAAACAACGAGTTGTATAAAAATCTTCTGCTCTCGGAAGATGGGCTTTATACTGCAATTGTCATTAAGACCAGGACTTATTCCAGCAAAGATGAGGATGTAAACGATGATCTCACTGATTTTATGACCAGTGAGGGTGATGATTTTCTCACTGATGAAAAATCAGTGAGAGAGGATACAAAAGATAAAAAAAAATTATCAAACCAGGGATACCTGACAGATCAGGAAAATTCTGAATTTGTGAAAGCTTTGGAAATAATAGTAGATCGTCATAGAATTCCTTTAGTTGAGATGTACATTGCAGGTACTCCTGTTATTACAGATTTTTTAAAGCGCTCCATGGTGAAGGATATGCGAAAATTTATGTTAATTGCATTTATTACCATCGCTATTTTGCTTTTTATAATGTTCAGGCGGATTTCAGGTGTTATTCTGCCACTCTTAATTGTGATACTCTCACTGCTGTCCACAATCAGTCTTATGGCAATGTCGGGTGTCCCGATAAAAACACCTACACAGATACTGCCATCGTTTTTATTATCCGTGGCAGTGGGAGCCTCAGTACATGTGCTTGTGATTTTTTTCCAGCATTTTGATAAAAACAGATCAAAAAAAGATGCCATTGTGTTTGCCCTTGGGCATTCAGGTTTGCCTATTTTAATGACTTCTCTTACCACATCAGGGGGACTGCTCTCATTTTCTACTGCAGCAGTAGCTCCCATTGCAGATTTAGGCATTTTTGCCTCGGTAGGAGTATTATTATCTTTTATTTTTACAATTATTTTTCTGCCTGCTTTTCTTGCCATTATTCCTTTAAAAGCCAAAAGCAAAACAATAAGTTTAAAGGGAAAAACTAAGGGGAAAAATGCTGCTATTATGGATAAAATTTTAAATTTTGCAGTTCATATATCCACAACCCGGCCTGTCCAGGTACTGGCTCTCTTTTTTATTATCATGCTCATTGCAATAAGTTCTATTCATAAAATCAGAATTTCCCACGATCCTGTAAGATGGCTGCCTGATGCTCCCGGCGGCATCAGAATGGTAAATGAGAAAATAGACAGGGTTTTTAAAGGCACAACAAGTTTAGAGGTCATTGTTGATACTGGTAAACAAAACGGGCTGTATGATACTGAATTTTTGAACAAGCTTGAAAATGCATCAAACTATTTTGAACAGTATAAAGATGATAAATGCTTTGTGGGAAAGGCATTTTCCATCACTTCCGTGGTAAAGGAAACCAACCAGGCGTTGCATGAAAACAATTCACAATTTTACAGCATACCTCAAAATAGAGAACTTATTGCCCAGGAGTTGTTTCTATTTGAAAACAGCGGAACTGATGATCTGGAAGATTTTACAGATTCCCAATTCTCCAAAGCAAGATTTACAATAAAAATGCCTTTTGTGGATGCCATCGCCTATTCAGGCTTTATCAAGATGACAGAAGGCTATTTTAAGGAAAAATTTCCATTATCAGACATTCAGCTTACAGGGATGATAGCAATGCTTGCCAGAGTTTTGGAAAATGCTTTATACAGTATGCTTCAAAGCTATCTCTATGCATTCATTGTGATTACAATTTTGATGATCCTATTGATCGGGAAGCTTAAAATGGGAATACTCTCCATGATTCCAAATATCTATCCTATTGTGATTATGCTGGGAATAATGGGCTGGTTTGATTTTCCCATGGATCTTTTTACCATGATGGTGGCAAGTATTGCAGTGGGGCTTGCTGTTGATGACACCATACATTTCATGCACAATTTCAGAAAATATTTTGAAAAGTATAATAGTGCGCAAAAGGCTGTGCATGAGACACTTCATACAACTGGTCGTGCCATGCTTGTGACAACCTGTGTACTGTCCACAGGTTTTTTTACATTCATGTTTTCAAGTATGAATAATCTGTTTAATTTTGGTTTCTTAATCGGAATTACACTTATTATGGCTCTGCTTGCCGACTACTTTATTGCGCCTGCCCTCATGGTACTTGTTAACAAAAAGAAAAATTATAGGTGAAGTCAATGAAAAAAATATCATTAATATTATGTTTAACAGGTGTTGGAATCGGGTTTTTGTTTTTTTGCGTGTGTTCATGCTTTGCAGATGACTTGCAGGCAAGAAAAATCATGGAAAAAGTGGAAGATAGAGATAACGGTGACAACATGACATCGGATATGCTCATGGTTTTGATTGATAAAAATGGGAAAAAAAGAAAAAAGGAGTTTAAAAATTTTTCCAAGGATTTTGGCAAAGATGAAAAGCGCATAATGTTTGTGGAGAAACCTGCAGACATATATAATACAGGCTTTTTGACCTTTGATTATGATGATCCAAAAAAAGATGATGATCAATGGCTTTTTTTACCGGCGCTTGGCAAAACCAAACGCATTGCATCCCAGGATAAAAGCTCAAGTTTCATGGGATCTGATTTAAATTATTCAGACATGACCCAAAAAGATACCAATGATTACAATTATGAGCTTTTAAAAGAGATCACAATCAATGGGCAAAAAGTATGGCTCATTAAATCCTTGCCCAAAACAAGAGAGATAGCAGATGAGACAGGGTATAAACAATCCATTATAGCAGTGCGCCAGGATAACTTTATGGTGATAAAAGCAAAAATGTTTATAAATGACAGCAGTGATATCAAATATATGAGTGTAAAAAAAATTAAAAAAATTGACGGGATCTGGGTTGCCCTGGAAAATCATATAATAAAAAAAGAGGGTAAAAGAGTAATCCATCAAACTCTTTTACAACAGACAAATGTTAAATTTAATAAAAACCTGAATGTTAATCTTTTTACCATAAGACAGCTTGAAAAAGGATTATAAATTGTTAAAAACAGGCAGGTTAAAATTTATTATAGTGTTTATCCTCTCCTATGTAATTCTTACTGCCCAGATTACAACTCCAAAATCAGGGTTTTGTGATGATAATCCAGGTATTGATGATTCTGACAATTTTTTTCAAGAGTCTGATAAAAGCATTATGAATTCAGACATGGAGGAGGGAGAAATCGAGGATAATTTTTTCAGTGATGATTCTGAAAATTTTGATACGCAGACTCAGGAGAGTATTGATGATGTAAAAATAAAAAAAGATTCATCTTCAAAATCCTGGCGGGTTTCAGGAGATATACAGACAGGTGCAGGCTATAAGTTTGCACATAACAGGCCAGATCCCGGTCAGACAGACCATAGAGGCCTTTCATCTCTTTACGGTTCAATTGATCTTGAACTTGAATATAAATTCTCTTCCTCCTGGAGAGCATTAGTGTCTGCCTATGCATTTTATGACTCTGCCTACACCATTAATGGAAGAGACAAATACCCTCCAGGTTTTTTAGACATATATGAAAAAGAAATCAAATTAAATAAAGCCTATATAGAGGGAACGGTTACAGATAATTTTGATATTAAAATAGGAAGACAACTTGTTGTATGGGGCAAATCTGACAATATAAGGATAACCGATATTTTAAATCCGCTGAATTCCTTAAACCCTGGATTGACCGATTTAGAAGATTTAAGAATTCCCGTTTTCATATCAAGATTTGACTACTATATTAACTCCTGGGCTGTCTCTGCGTTTTTCATACATGAACATCAAGGCAACCTGTTACCTGTTTTTGGAAGCGATTTTTTCCCTTTTCCCTTTGATATTAAGGAAGCTGACACTCCATACACGTCAATTGATGATACAGGTTTTGCCATGTCGATTTCAAGGTCACGATTCCTGCCGGGTATGGATATAGCATTTTATGCAGCTAGGATATATGATAACAACCCTTATATTGAGTGGCATAATGCTGACGGCATACCATCTCCAGTTTTTAAATACGCAAGGATCAATGTGGCAGGGGCAGCAGTAAATAAAGCCATGGGCAATTTTCTTTTTAAAACAGAAGCTGCCTTTCTTGATGATCTTAGGCTGTCCAATCTTAACAACAAATATTCAAGGCTTGATATCTTAGGGGGACTTGAATACTCAGGTTTTAAAAATACCAATATCAGTTTTGAAGTGGCAGACAGGTGGTATCCTGATCTTGACAGGGCAGCCAAAAATATTAAAACAGAAGAGCATAATATACAATATGCTTTAAGAACATCCAGAAGTTTTATGAATGATATCCTTGATTTATCAATACTTGCAAGCTATTTTGGGATTAGAGCGGACAGAGGGGGTTTTTTAAGATTAAAAGCTGAATATGATCTGACTGATTCAATTCATTTGTTATGGGGCATAATATTCTATGAATCTGGAAGTATTGGAGAGCTTAAAAATATAGGAGATAATGACACTGTTTTTGCCAGTATAAAATATAGTTTTTAAATAGTTACTATGCAAATCCTGACATCAAGTTCTAAACTGTTGTTGAACACAATATACCTGAATTATATATCCTGTAAAATTACCTCAAGGATCCTGAAATATTAAACAATAGATATCCATTTTTGAATTTTGGGCCGCCAATGGTGACACTGCTGTTGTTTTTCAACAGGATTCTGGTTTGAAAAAC
>JBDLIV010000019.1:0-14407 GCA_039714675.1 Thermodesulfobacteriota bacterium | reverse complement strand
TTAATCAGATGATTTGCATATTGATCAACCGATATTTTTAAATTTTTATATTTCCAGCGTTTCAGATACCACTCCTGCTGCATCGCCTTAATCATACTGGCAGTTAATACATGGTCCATGGCCCTGAACAGACCCTGCTCCTCTCCTTTAACAAGAATATCTGTAAGAAGTTTCTGGGTATACTCTTCCATGGATTTAACTGCCTCAATATGTCGGGCTTCCATGAATGTAAAATAGAACCATTGAGCAAATAATTCAGAAAGAAAAATATGGGCTTTAATCAATGCTCTCATCTGTTTATGAGGGTTTTCATGGGAGCCTGCAACCTGGTTAAGATCTTTTTTTACAATAGACCACCCCTGAGTCTGTATGATATCCAAAAGTACTTTTTTGCCAGGAAAATAGGCATACAACGATCCAAGACTCATACCGGTCTTCTGGCTTAAATCCCGTATACTCATGGCCTGGAAACCTTTTTGGCTGCTTATGTAGAATACAGCGTTAAATATCTTCTCTAAATTATTTACAGCAGTTTTCTCTTTTTTAATTTGTATGCTGTCCCTGTTTTTATGAAACACCTCTCTTGAAATGTCCCGGTTTGAGACAGCATATATTTTTTTAAATTCTTTATAGTTCATATTATTGATATGTTCTTAATATCCGTTTTGCGAGAGATGATTTATGAACCTCATCTGCACCATCATAGATTCTTGCAGCCCGTTCATGGCGGTAGAAGAAAGCCAATATGGTATCATCGGTCATGCCAAGACCGCCGTGCACCTGCAAAGCCCTGTCCACTATCTTGTTCATGGTGTTTGCAACAACAAATTTAATCATGGATATGCTGTCCCTTGCCTTTTTTGCTCCCATGGTATCAATCTGCCAGGCAGAATTAAGGGTCAAAAGCCTTGCTGCTTGAAGTTCTGTTGCAGATTCTGCAACCCAGTTCTGGATAGTCTGTCTGGTTGCAAGAGTTTTCCCTGATGGTGAAATAATCCGTTCATTGGCTCTTTTGCACATAAGATCAAGTGCCCGCTGGCAGATTCCCAGCCATCGCATGCAGTGGTGGATCCGTCCCGGGCCAAGGCGGTCCTGGGCAATGACAAAACCATGACCTTCCTCTCCCAGCAGATTTTTTTGCGGCACTCTGCAGGATTCAAAAAGGATTTCTGCATGGCTGAAATAATCACTGCCTTCATGACCCATTACAGGAATATTTCTTACCATATTAAAACCTTTTGTATCACAGGGGACAATAATCATACTTGCCTGGAGATATGTTGATGCTTCAGGATTTGTAACAACCATGGCAATGGCAAAATCAGCTCCATCTGCTGCTGTTGTATACCATTTATGACCATTAATGATATAATCGTCTCCATCCTTGGCTGCCGTTGATTCCAGCATTACTGGATTTGATCCAGGCATATCAACTTCTGTCATGGCAAAGCATGATCGGATTTTGCCTTCCACAAGGGGATTGAGATAGCGTTGTTTCTGCTCCTTAGTCCCATGTTCATGCAGAATTTCAACATTCCCTGCATCAGGAGCCTGGCACCAGAATACATAATGACCCAGGGGAGATCGTCCCAATGCTTCGGAAACAAGACCATGCTCAAGCAGGGAAAGTCCCATGCCTCCACATTCAGTGGGGAAATTGGGAGCCCACAGCTCCATTTTTCTCACTATATCCTGTTTTTCTTTAAGCTGTGGCAGCAGATCTTTGAAATCTTTTACCAGAAATTCCGGCTCAAGCGGAATAAGCTCTTTTTCCACAAATTCATTAATCATATCCACAATGGTCTTAATCTTATCTGAAATTACAAAATCCATCTGTATCTCCTTTTTTTATCTTTTTAATAACTCCCCAGCTGTTACAGAATAGAAGATCAGCATTCCCTATCTGCCCTGCACTCTAAAAAAGCCTCAATAAACTCAAGCACATCTTCAACAATGCACAAATCTGAATGGCGAAATATCGGGGCATGGGGATTACTGTTAATACTGATCACAAATTGTGCATCCTTCATACCTGCAAGATGCTGGGAAGAACCTGAAATCCCGCAGGCAATATAAAGCTTTGGAGCAACTACTGCACCTGTAATACCCACCTGATGTTCATATCCAATCCAGCCTGTGTCCACCAGAGGCCTTGATGCACCGACTGCTGAAGAGGAAAAACATTTTGCAAATTGAAAAGCTTTTTCAAGATTCTCTTTCTCCCCAATACCGCGGCCGGCAGATACAATGATATCAGCCTTTTTCAATGCCTGGTTTTCACAGGTTTTTTTTATAATCTGTTTATGACAGATACGCCCTTGGCTGTCAGATTCAAAATCAAAAGGAGTGTCAAATATATCCACCTGCCCTTTTTTTCTATTTCCAGGTGCATCAAATTTAAAAATACCCGGCATAATCGTTAAAACCACAGGAATACCAGAAACCGGTCTTAGAATCATATTCTGGTTATTACTCAATACAGACCGCGAATAAATCAGACCTTTATCATCTGATTTTATTTTATTTACTCCTGGAATAGATGCTGCCTTTAACCGGATTGCAAGGCCCGGAGCATAATCTCTGCCCTGTGATGTATGGGCAGCCAGGATATGTGAAAGTTCAATGTTTTTTATCAACCAGCTCAAGCTTTTTTTATACACATCACTGTCATAGCTTTTGCAGCCTGGAATTTTAAGCCCGATAACATCCATGCCGGTCTGTTCTGCAATCTTGTCAGCCAGAGGTAAAGGATCATCTGAAAGAGTAATAATTTTAATCAGACCGGAAGTTTCCAATGTCTTAATTCTGCGTGCTGCAGCTATAAGCTCCCAGGTAACAGGCCGGATCATGCCCGCAAAAATTTCAGCAATTACCAATATATGTTTCATGCCAGATCCTTTTCCTGCAAAATAGAGAGCAGCTCTCCTGCCTTGTCTCTTAATGACCCTTCCAGGACATAACCGCTTCTTGTTTTATCAGGATATTCCATTGATATCAAAGTTTCTCTTGCCCTGACCGGTTCATCCTCTCCTGGAAAAAGGTCTTCCTGATTCAATGTAATGATCTCTTTTTTCCCTGCTGCCAGCATCCTGGAGAGAGTCGGATATCTTGGAGTATTTATGCCTGCCTGGATTGTCAGCACTGCAGGCAGTTTGATGCTCAGACAATTCAGGAATCCGTTTTCCATCTCCTGCTCCACCTCAATTGAATAACTGCTGGATGCAAGATCAGTTTTGACCACACTTGTGACACACGGGAACCCAATAATTTCAGCAAGCATGGGGCCTGTCTCTCCTGCCATCAAATCCTGGGACATGATTCCTGTCAAGATCAAATCATATGTTTCCATTTTAGCCACAACAGCCAGTTTTGATGCTGTCTCAAACGAAAAGACATATCCATGATCGTTGGTGACAATATGATATCCAGTGTCCGCACCCATGCCAAATGCTCTTTTAATGATTTCTGAAGTTTCTAAAGGGCCAACTGTCACAACATCCACAGAGAAAAAATCCCTCTTTTCTTGATCATCAAACCCCTGTTTTAACCTGATTGCCTCCTCAAGAGCATGGGCATCAAACAGGTTTATATCCCCGCTCTCATTAATCTGTTTAATGCAAACTAAAATTTTCATACTGACACCATACCTGTGCTCTAGGCTTATGTCAAGAAAAAACGAACAAATGTTCATTTTTTTAAAAGGCCACTATTTTATATAACCCGTTCCAGGATGATCACCTTACGTCCGCTGGATGGACATGACAACAAATTCACTTCAGAATAGTTTGAGTTTTATCTCTTATTTTGATATGAAATTTTAAGGCTTTTTTCTTCCATTGTCTTTTATTTGATGTACACTGCTGAGAAACACTTTGTTTTTAGAAAGGAGGATAAGCAAGACCTATGATCACCGCCTTCTGGACTAATACAATCGTAAAATCCTTACTTTTGTGGACAATAGCATATGGGACAGGCAGTCTTGTTTTTTATAAAGATGTCAAGGTCAACTATACCAGGAAGATAAATCATTTTGCTCTCTTTTTTCTGCCCATGTATCTTGATACAATAATTCCATATGGAAAATCCATTGGATTTTTTACGATAAGTGGTTTTCTCAGTGTTTTAACTCTAATCATCTATATTAATCCTGTGAGATCAAGAATACCTTTTATAGCAAGGATGTTTCTATCCTTTGACCGACCAGAAGATCGTCCTTATACCCTTAAATGGCTCTCCACCCAGATAGCTGTCGGTTACATTATTATCATCCCCATGATTATTCTTTTTTACAAAGCTGGTTTGAGCAAACTGATCTTTATTCCTGTTATTATTAACGGTTTAGGTGATGGTCTTGCAGAACCTGTTGGAATAAGATTTGGAAGATTGAAATATAAAGCTTATGCACTTTTTTCAAAAAGAAAATATGTCAGAACCATTGAGGGAAGTGCCTGTGTATTCATCACAAGTATAATTGTTATTTTCTTTTTTAAAACTTATTTCAGCCCTGCTGAATTTATATGTGCTTTGATTGTAATACCAATAGTAATGACCCTGGCAGAAGCATTTGCTCCCCATACATGGGATACACCCTTTCTGTTTTTTATTGGATACATAAGTCTTTATATAATTACACGGATTCCCTTTGGCTGATACTTTTTTAAAAGGTTAAAAATTGAATTTAAAAAACTCTAAACCCCTGACATTTAAAAAAGATATTGTAGAGGCAGAATTTAAGACCTCAGATGGTAAACTGCAGCGCACTTCCATTGAGATCAGAATTGATCCCATTACCGGACGAACCAGCCGCATTGCCTTCAGCAGATCCAGGGAAAAAGAACCCGGCACAAAAACCCTGCCACAACCGCCGCCTGATGCCTTTGCAGAATCTAACTGCCCTTTCTGCCCTGGCAATGTCCTATCCCAGACTCCGACCTTAAGGTCCGATATTTTTAATCAGGACCGCTTATGCAGGGGAGAATCCATCCTTTTTCCAAACCTGTTCCCCTATGGAGCATATTCAGCAGTCAGCCTAATAGGCTCCCGCCACTTTGTCGAGATAGGAACAGCCTCGCCAAAAGAATACACAGACAGCATGCTCAATTGCATCAACTATCTAAAACAGATTAATAAATTTGATAAAAGGGTTTGCAACCTTGCCATCACCCAGAATCACCTTCCTTCTGCCGGAGGATCACTTGTTCATCCCCATCTCCAGATCAATGCAGAAGTCATCCCGGCAAATTATCAACTTTTTTTTCGCAATAAATCAGCAGAGTTTCAAAAACTTACAAACAGACCTCTTTTTTCAGAATATATCAAAGCTGAAAAAAGAGATAAAGCCAGATATATCGGCAAAACAGGCAGATGGGAGTGGTGTGCTGCATTTGCTCCTGAAGGATTTTTTGAAATATGGGCAATACTTCCAGACATTTTTTCCATGTTTACACCGAAAGATCGTGACTGGGCAGACCTGTGTCAGGGCATAATCAATGTACAGAAATTTTACAGGAGCCTTAACCGGAACGGCTATAACCTGGGGCTTATCTCATATGAATCTTCTGAAAGCGCCATGGAACTTAGGCTGAAGATGCTTGTCAGATCCAACCATGCTGCCTGGGTCAGGAATGATCATACAGGTTTTGAAGTTATGCTGGGAGACATGGTAACCTTCACACCTCCTGAGGACACAGCCCTGGCTGCACGATCTTTTTTTTAAAGATTAAGGTGAACAATATATAAAACTTTTATCATTGTGACGTTTCAGGCAGACCTGCCTTGCGAAAGGCTTTGACTGCAAGTTCAAACTTATCAGAATTTTTGTAAAATGCTTACCTGATTGATGTATATTGCACAAGAATAGTTTGGAGTTTATTTTCCAGGGTTACTGATTTGAAACCATGGGCGAAGAGTGAAATTGCAGGTTAAAGACACTTCCTCCGGCAGCTTGGCACTCTTGAAGAGAAGCAATGTTTTTACACTTTTCAATGCTGCCGGGGCATATATCCATATCCCGGGGTAAGAATCTGCACCTGGTACTTTTAAAATCAATATTAAATCCATGACGTTCTGCAAGGGTTTTAATGCGAAGAAGATCAGCACCACTGCCGCCGGCATTAAATTCATAGGGGGTTTTTGAAGAGTAAACCATGGTGTCCTGGGTATGGAAAAATCCGCCAAATATCAAACCCTGGTTTTCTTTAGTGATACCAACACCATAATCTTGAAATTGAATTTCAATCCTATTGTTCACAGATTCAGCCTTGATAAAAACAGTGCCATAATCCGGGGTATTTTCAATAGCATTTTTTAAAAGGCCTCTGCAGGCTTTGGTTAGGACAGCTTTATCCATAAGAATGGAAAGAGTGTCATCAAAATCTGTAACAAAAGAGATTTTACGCTTTCCCATGGATGAACGTGCATCATCGCATATCTCTTCCATAAATGTTTTTATATGCAATTTTTCTTTATGGAACTCTTTGTGAGAAATCATATCTTCAAGACGTTCAATAATTATCCCGGTCAATTCAGAAAAATGATTGCTTTGATCATGGACATTGTCAAGCAGGCAGATTGTTGTTTCAATAAAATGGCTTAACTGCTGGTATTCATGAGAAATATTTTCTACATCCTGGGTTAATATGTCATCTGCTTTTTCCTGGAGATCAATGAGACGCTGAACATTGCGAAGCCCGCGCTGGATAATTTTATCCACTCCTTTCATGGAGCAGGAGTCAGCAAGCCTTCTCCTTAACTGGGTTAATACACTTAAAATAAGGGATACAGGAGTTTTTAATTCATGTGATATGTGATCAACAACTCGCTCACGAGCCTTATCAAGCACTTTAAGATCCTCATATAATTTTGCATTTTCAAGGGAGATGACAACATAATGTGATGCAGCAGTGAGCAGATCTTTATCCCTGTCAGAAAACAGTGCTTCTTTTTTATTGAGAACCTGGAGAGTACCTATGCATATGTCCCTGCGGTTGATCAAAGGTATGCATATTAGATTACGGGTTTTAAACCCGGTAGCTTTGTCCACTTTTCGCAAAAATCTTGGATCTTTGTAGGGATCATTGAGAATCTGCGCCGTCTTATTGTGAAAAACCCAGCCTGCCAGACCGTGACTTGTGGAAATTCTGATTTCATTTTTTTTTAAATCTGTGGATACCTGACAATATAATTCATCACTGTCTGCATCATGTAAAAATATTGAACATCTTTGTGTCTGCATGATTTGATTTATCTGTTCCATGATTACAGGAAATAACTTTTTCAAATTTGTTTCAGATGTAATGATCTGTCCGAGTTTGAAAATATGCTTGTAATAATGCTCCTGATTTTTGTCACTGTTCATTGCATTAACTCCGGTCTGCTACAGATTAAAAAAGTTATCATTAAGCATTAAGGTTTAATCATGCACAAAAGGAGGACAAGTGAGTGGGAATCATTTCAATTCAGTAAATCAATGTTTATCAAATTGATTTATGTTGTCAAGAACATAATTTTTGCCATAGACTTCATGACGTACTGATACATCAATTCAAAGTTAATATATCAGGTATATTGATAATCCTAGTTCATGAAACCGGCTGGCTGGTTGCCCTTGCCCTCACAGTAAATCTGGCATCTGCCGGTGCCATTGATAGAGAAAGCAAATGAAATATCATCATGATAGTGGAAATCTCTCAAAAACAATTTTATTTATCTATCATATTCATGTGTTACAGATAAATATACTCATTTTTTTTTGCGCAACCTTTTCATGGAAATTTTCACACTCTGCTGGAGTCTTGAGATGGATTCCGCCAACACTGCCAGTTCATCTTTTGACCGGATTTCAATCAAAGCATCCAAATCACCAAGGCTGATACGGTCTGTCATTTTGGACAGATATTGAATATTTGCTGTCAATCTGCCACCGGCAACAAATAGAACAATAGCCATAATAAATATAATAACAGAAATTAAAATAGTATTGTTTATACTTGCAGTTCTTGCAATGTCCCGGTTCTTCTTTCCAAGGCGCTGCATAGGTTCGGTAAATTCATCTATATAGGTGGTGCTTGCAATGTTAAACCGGGTTCCAGGGATATTAACACAAGCCATGTATTTACTCTTAAAGGATTTGTCTTTTTCCTGCCATTTATAGTATCCTTTTGACGGTTGATCATTTTTGACAGCCGTTAAAATATTCCAGAAACCAGGAAAACTTTCACCTAAAGGGCCCTTAAGTTTGGCCATATCATCTAATGAGGGCGCACAAATACCGGGTCTGATATGAGCTCTGGTTTTCCATTTACCATCGGATTCCTGCCCATATAAGGCAGTATATCCTGTTGTTCCAATTTTTTGTATGGCAATTTGCCGAAATCGTGGATCAGACATAAACTGCTCTTTTTCAAGCTCTGGATGCGCCTCCAAATACAGTTTCACCTGTTTTGATACAGACTGGGCAGTTTCCAAGATATTTTTTTCTGCCATCTCTTTGATAATCTGGGTTCCCTGTTCTCCAAACCGGTCTGCTGTATTATTTAATTGTACAATTAAGTAAGATGCCTGTGCTGCAAAAACAGCAATCAGAATAATCAGGAAGAAAAACAGTTTAAACCGGATACCAAATCCCTTGGTCTTTGTTGAGACATCGTTTATCGATTCGTCATTGATTTTTGGTGACGCACTGGATATCCGGGAAGATTCATCCGCAGTAATTTTTTCCTTGTGAACTATTACAAAATCATCGCAGGTTTTGCATTTGAATCTGACTGTTGGGGCGGTTATTTTGTTGGGATCAAGCTTATAAGAAGTACCACAGTTATTACATGAGATTTTCATATTTTTTCTCCTTTAACAGAGAATCACTAAAAGTGATTGCCCCTATATCATTAATTTCAACACTATATTCTAAATTTTTGATGTCTGTTTTAAACATACGGGTGGGCATCATTGATTTGCCTCCTCTGTTTTTGCCGGCAGGTTAGGTAAATCAGGGGAAATATCCTCCACATCAACGGTAACCACTTCTTCAACACTGTTCATTAATTCATTATTGCTGGAAAAAGAATTTTTGATTAATTCACTATCGGTGTTGTCTTCAATGTTGGAATTTAAATTTGAAACCGGCATAGCGGCAGCATCCTGATGTTGATCAATAATTAATCGTTTTAAAGCACTATTCTGCTTCTCAAGATAGGATATTTTGTTTTCCAAATGATCAAGCCGCTCCAAAACAGTGATATTTTGTTCTTCTGATGAATGTTGTCTTAATTTTTTATTGTATTTTAAAATATTTTCTTTAAGCCTGATGATTTCTTTTCTTGCTGAATTGAACTCAAACTTAATTTCATCTTTGTTAAAATTCTTTGTATTGATATCTTTAATGGTTTCAATAACAGATGTCATCACGCTCAAAGTTTGAGGAAATGATTTTTCCCTGGCCTTCTGCAGGTATTTAATAATATTCTTGACCAGTTTAACCAGGGATTGAGTGTAATGATCCGGATTTTTGCGTGCAATTTTATCCAGGTGTCTTGCAAGCCTGCCGATTTCTCTGTCAGAGTATTCCCATTCCAGTGCAAGAGAATACTCTTTTAGCATTGAAAAGTCATCAGACGTTTGCTTCATTTCTTCTGAAACCTGCTCCTCTTGGAAAGAGGTGTTTTCATCGTCTTCACTAAACAATGTATCAATAGCTTCAAAGGCATCACTTTTCAATTTATCAACGTTTATTTCATCTGCCATTTTTATTCCCTTGGTATTGTTTTATGAGTGTCAGCATTTTTTTTTGGAATTGTTGTTTTCCGTCCGGAGAGTTAATTTCTGTTACCAGTTTTTCCACAAGGCTGTAAAGCATTTCATGAGAAAAATTATCTCTGGATCTGTTAAATTCTTCTATCTTGTCATCTAATACCAGTGAAGCAACAGGGCCTATAGATATGGATAGCTCCTTTTCCAGTCTATCCCAAAAAGAAGATGGTACTTCAGCTGAAGACAAAGTCTTGATATGGGTACTTTGAATGGCCTTTTTGGCCTGCAGTTTTTCCAGGATGGCATTAAGCTGATCTGTATTGACAGAATATTTAGATTTAAGTTCATCCAAGTCAGGATAGTTATACAACATAACAATAACATTCCACTCTGAAGGAGTCAGTGTTATGGATTCCTTTACCGACAGCAATTGTATCTGTTTTTCAGCCATAGATACCCCCTTTAACGATTAAAGAATGATGTAATAAACATAGGAAATTTTCCCTGTTTATTTGAGTCTTCAATAAAGGTATTAAATTCCATTTTCACCCGGGATATACTGATATTATTGGAGCATTCACAGATGTAAATCGTCTCTTTTTTTTGATAAAAATAGATAAATTCTTTTTGCGTACACAATAGCATATGAGACCCCGGAGTACTTTTTTTTTTATAATGTGCAATAATTGTATCAAAATAGTATTTTTTCCCATTTTCAACATTTGGGAAATAGGAGGTTTTATTATTCTCGTGGATAATAACACTTTTGACAAAAAGATTTGCCTGCATAAATTTAAATACCGGTGACCGGCTATTATTTGATTTCATAAGCTGCCAATAAATTTAAGTATCTGTTTTTTACGGTCATTATAACATTGTCAGCAATGGCCGTTCTTCCTGCAATCAAATGAACCAGCTCATCTATTCCGCGAATTGCAGTATTAATATTGACTTCTTCCCACAAATCAATTTTTCCATGCTTATATGTAAACTCCCCGGCAAAAGGATCAAGAAATATAAATTTATCACTCAGTTCCAATGCACACTTTCGCCATACAGAAGAAAAATCCCTGTTTTTGCCTTGGGTTTCCAGCAGTTTAAAGATTTTTCCATAGCAGTTGAGCAATGATCGCAGATCTTTTTCCTTGTCCCGGACATCTGGAGATAATTTATACAGCTTAATGTCAATATTTAATAATTTATTTTGAATGGAAGTTTTATCAGGTGTTGTCTCAAAATAATAATCTTTTTTGTTCACATTCATGCTTCCCAGAATATTGCCTTCATCAAAATAAATATAAATTTTTTCCCTGTCAATAATACTGCCGGTCTCAAGATAACCGGTAAACTTTTCTTGGCAGCATTTTGCGATCAACTTTTCCGGGTCGATACTATTTTTTGCAGGAAGACTATATACCTGTTTTGCTGTATGGGCCTGTGAAAAAAAATCTACCTTTTCATGAACACACCAACAGGCCGAAACAAAAGAATTTTTTACCAGCAATGAAGTCAATTCAACCGGATTTATTTTTTTATATCCTGTATCTGTTGTACACAGACAAGATTTCGACTCACCTTCAAACATAAACAGATAGGCTTTTTTGTTATTGCTTTCAATAAGTATAAATCCGTTGAAATATTCTTTTTTTAAAGAATCAAGGAATTTGTCAAAAATAAGGAAACTTGAATGGAGATTTGTATAATATGTATCAAACTTGGGAATCATTGAAAACATCCTTGTTTTGCATAAACATTAAGAGATCATTTGTAAGTATCGGTTCCTTAAACAGCAGCTCTATTCGTGCATCTATGTTTTTATCCAAATATACAACAATAAAGTTTTTTCCATCAAAGGCTTCAAAATATTTAATTTTGAAGATTTCAGGAGATGTAAAAACGAAATGACGGTATTTATATACGATCACATGGCCTATATTGTATTCTATGGAAAACAGGGTTTTTATCTTTTTAAGATACTCTTTGATTTCATCTTTGTATCTGGCACACTCGATTAAAAGAAAATTAATGTCCACATTGATATTTTTTTTTGGAGAAATGATTTTTTCATTGAGTTCAAAGTCCAGTTCTTCCAGAAGGGTCAACTGTTTTACTGCGTTAATACCATTAATATCTAAAAAATTTGCATTATTAATATCACCATTTTCAAACCCAATTCTACCCATCACAACCTTTTTGCTGCTAAATTCCATGGTACCGCTGCTGCCATTACTGGAACATGTCTGTATCAGACTTGGGATTGAAAGTGTTTTAAGTGTTCCAGCAAACATTGTTATTAAGCCTCTATTATTTTATAATTCCCTTGAAGAGTTTTAGCATAGGAGCCCATATCCTGAGCTTCTACCGGATCAGTATATAAAATATTATCAACAAAAAGGATGTTTAAATAATTCTCTTTTCGGGTAATAACGGCAAAGAGCTTATCAGCAGGATTGGTTAAATCAGCATTTATATTATTCAGGGGCTGATTTTTTTGGATGCTATAGGAATTGATTTTTTTGAGAATATTTCTTCGATTAAGACCTATAACTTTAGAATATGGAATGATCCTGTCATTTATATTCTTTTTTGCAATACTTTTACCGAGTTTTAAAATTTCAATAATGTTTGAATACCGGATTGAATAATTTGTCTTTTCATTTTCAATAAATAAGAATTGATTTTTTCCGGATTCTTTTGCAGTTCCTGCGCTCTTTGATCCATTACTTTCAATATGGTGAAGAATTCTTTGATTTTCCTCTATTTTAATATTGATTTCAAGTAATTGCTTGCTTAAGACATTTTCCATATAGGTTTGGAGGATGCTTAAATTGAATCGTTTATTGTTTTGAAGAAACTTATCGTCATCAAGAATCTTCAATAATACCTGGGCTTTGGTTTTGTGATGGACAGAGTTATCAGAAAAATAATCTGCCCTGTTTAAAAGGTTTCTGGCAATTCGTTTAAAAGATTCTGCAATTTCAAGCGATTTAACCAGATTATCAAAAGTCGTTAAAATTCTTTTATCAAAGGTATCTTTCGTATTAAGAGAAGCAAGTGTGTGTTTGACCTTATTTAATTTTGGCAAATTATCTTCTACACAATCTCCCATAGAGTTTTCCAGTATTTTATAATCCATCTTACTCCTGTCAGATAAATATATTTATTAAAAAACAGTGTTTTCTATTACAGTCTCAACAGTTTTTTTGGCAATATAATTCACTGTTTTTAACACATTCATTCCTGTCACAGCGCTTGATGGAAACGATTTGGTTTTCAGTTTTGAATTCAACTGCTCTTCCATCTCTTTAATATCTGTCAATGAAATCAGGTTTTCATCAATATCCCTTTTGTTCCATTGAAATATTAGCTGTACACTGTCAAGGTCCAATTTGTGATAATTCAAGTTTTGTATTAAATTCTCAAAAGATTCCTTATTGGCCAGTTGTCTGGAATCCAGAGAGTCTGCAACAAACACAATACCATCCACCCCTTTGAGGACGAGTTTTCTGGTGGCCTCATATTTCACCTGTCCAGGAGTAGTATAAAGCTGAAGTTTAAGATCAAATCCGGCTATTGTCCCAAGATTGACAGGGAAAAAATCAAAGAATAAAGTCCTGTCACCTTTTGTATCAATAGAAATAAGTTTACTGACCTTACCATTCATTTTTTTTTCAAGGCAGCTGTGAATGTATTCAAGATTAGTGGTTTTACCACTTCTTCCAGGTCCGTAATATATAATTTTAACCTGAATTGTTTGCTCTTTTAAATTTATGATTGCCATTCTTCTGATCCGATCAGGTCAGTAATTTTGTCCTGGGTATGTTCTATTTTGAGTCTGAGCAACCCCAGGGATAGAAATGGTTTGAAAAGCACAATCATTAAAATATCCTCGGAAATTTTTGTAAAATGGATATTTTCATTATTTCCTCTGTGAAACAGCAATGAAAAGTTATCCTCTTTGATTAATGCAGCGATTTCCATGGTGGCAGCATAGTTGGCTGCTGAAAGTGCGGCAAGCGTGATTCCGTCAAATTTTCCTTCACCGGCTTTGAACAGCAGGTTGCCGCCCATGTCTACCAGTAAAACATAAGTCGCACCGGATTCATCAATAAATGTTTGTAGTATCGCTTCAATCTTGTCTACACTTTTCTCGTGTATTATCATATTTACAATTAAATCCTTTCTCTAATCATTCAGGAAAGTAATGATCAGTTTAATAAAAAAAGCAATTAACACATACATGGATCAAAAGGCATTCTTATTCAACCTGATAGTAAATATTAATCAATAATATGTTCAAAAGACGTGCAAATTACATGCCACTATTTAGAAATGTGATTTGATTGATGCATGGCGTATCCTAAGGTTCACAAAAGCTGTGATTTACTTTTGAACAGGACAATTATTGTTTAATGTTTGACAAAAAATGGGATTATTATTTCAATTCATTAAAACATTTGGAAGCATACCTGGAAGCAATGCAAGATACTTCATTGTTTATACAGGTATGCTGATTATAAAAGAGCTTCCTTTATATCTCTGACTTTTAACCTCAATTTTACCATTGTGGTATTGTATAATATGCTTAACAATGGCAAGGCCGAGACCGGTACCGCCCTGTTGACGGCTTCTTGCTCTGTCAACCCTGTAAAACCGGTTG
>JBDLIV010000018.1:0-14468 GCA_039714675.1 Thermodesulfobacteriota bacterium | reverse complement strand
ATTGCTTTTCTTCTCTTCTGGATTAAAGCTTCCGGTTTTAGAAAACACGATAGACACATACTTTGATGAGTCAATTACCAAAGCTGGCGTTGCTTATGCAACATGCAGGCTTATTAACGCCTCTATTTCAGTTATAAAAGAATCAAACCTGAATTTGGAACCTGCAGGCGTAGGAGTAACATTAGCCTTAGGGCAAACCTTAGATCCTATCGATGATATGACTGAACGCATGTCTGATGTTATCGTAACGGCAATTACGTCATTAGGGGTTCAAAAAATAGCCTATGAGATTTCAGTATCTCTTGCGCCACCGATACTTGCCATATTTCTTCTTATCTTATCTTTGCTGATTTGGTTTGAAAACGAAAGATTAGCACTTACTCAAAAAACCATGGTTAGATTCTTTTTATTGATTTTAATTGCAAGATTTGCACTTCCGATATCAGCTATTGCAAATAACTATATTCAAAAACATTTTTTTGAAGTAGAAATATCAAATGCAAGCAACGAACTGTCTTACGGGGCTAAGGATCTTGAAAAATTGAAGGAATTTTCACTCCCGGAGATTGACGGAGTATTGGGAACCATAGATAATAGTGCTTCATTCCTGAAACAAAAATCTTTGGAATTTAAAGATGCCATCATTACTACAGTCAGCAATGCAGGAAATATTATCGATAACCTCCTGAAACTTACATTTCTGTATGTTGGAGTGTTTCTGATTCAAGTTGTTTTTTTGCCGATAATGGTATTTTGGTTACTTGTAAAACTTTCAAACAGTCTGTTTGGTATAAGTACTCCAGTAATCTTGAATCATTCAGCAGTCTCAAGAAATAGAAACGTCCAGACACTATCTTAATTTTGCAGCATTCAGGTACTGATCCAGATTATCAACACCGCCAATGGTGACGATATGAACACCCTGGCAGATATTTTTCAGGTTTGCAATGAGATCTGTAAAAATTTCAATACTTGCCTTTTGCTTGTCTTTTGCCTGTGCAAGCTTCCCTATCACCCACTCAGGTACAAGTCCTGGTTTAAAATGGCGGTTCAAAAATTTTCCCATTCCTGCTGATCTTAAAATCATGACCTCAGCAATAACAGGAACTTTAAAAGGTTCTGCCTGCTCCATGAATCTGGTAAATGGATCCACATCAAATACAGGTGTTGTTAAGAAATATCCAACCCCCATATTCATCAGATCTTCCATCTCCTCCAGTCCCCGTTTTGGCATGCTTTTCCCCCAGGGCGTTTCAACGCCGCAACCAAGGACAAATTCAATTTTGTTATCAAGTTTTGTCCCTTCAACTGTAACCCCTTTCTTTAAGTGATCCATAACCGATGCCAGTTTTCCTGAATCAACATGGAAAAACATTGATTCCTGGAGAGTATCACCTGTAATTCTATAATCTTCGGTAAAGACCAGAAGATTTTCCACCCCTGTATCATGGGCAAGGATAAGATCTTTTTGAATTTTAAACCGGTTTTTCTCCCTTATGGTGGTCTGGTAAATGGCAGGAAGATTGTTTTTTTTTAAAAGGCCGCAGGTTCTAATGGTGTCACCCACAATACCTTCAAGCTCCATTTCTGAAACAGACATTCCGTCACTCTTACCATTTACCCTGCCAAGACTTTCAACAAGTCCGTCAGACTCTTCGTCGCCAAGGGGAACCTGAACTTCAGAAGTAACAATAAATTTTTTTTGTGTCAGAGATTCCCTTAAGGTCATGATTCGTCTTCTTTTTTTAATCCGAGTAGTTTGGCTACTTCATCTTTTAGTTTTGCCAGGGTTAAAGGTTTGGAAAAACAGACATCTGCACCATGCTCTTTCATCTGGGCAAATTTTTCATCATCAAGATATGCAGATAAAACAATAATTTTAGTATTTTTTGTTTTATCATTTGTCTTGATTTTTTTACACACTTCATACCCTTTTATATCTGGCATCATAATATCAAGAATCAAAAGGTCGGGATTAAAATGATTCACCTGCAGCCCTGCCTCAAAACCATCCGAGGCTGAAATGACATCATAGTTGAATTCATCCTCTTCCAATGCCTGTACAATTGACTCGACAATGATCAGGTCATCGTCCACTACAAGGATCTTTTTTCTTGTCCCCTCATCTTTTTCTTCAGGAATAGGGATGCCCTGGCTGCGCATATATGTTTCAAGGTTAGATCTTTTTATCCTGCGATGCCCTCCAACAGTGCTATGGGCTTCGATATGTCCGGCTTCCATCCAGTTTATAATGGTTTTTGATGAAACATTGCAGTATTTGCTTGCAGTGAACACGGTTAACGTGTCTTCCATAACACCTCCTAATTAGGTCGACAGACTGTGTAACAATCTGTCGCAATCAATCCATAGGAATGATAGTTATTTAATAAGGTTACCTTTGTCAAGCAGAAATCCTGATCATGATGACAGAGGAAGGGTTATTGTAAATTGTGTCCATTCGCCCTCTTTAGAGTCAACCTCAATATCCCCTCCATGGTCCTTGATAAAACCATAGCAGACACTGAGTCCAAGCCCCACACCCTGAACATTATCTGTTTTGGTGGTAAAAAATGAATCAAATATTTTTTCAATATGCCCGGGGTTGATACCTGCTCCTGTATCCTTGATGGTAATAGAGAGCATTTCCCCCTGGAGTTTTGTATCTATTTCAAGATCGCCGCCTTCGGGCATGGCATACATTGCATTGGAAAACATATTGATAAATACCTGGCGCAGTTGATCCCGGGAGGCAATAATAATTCCCGGGTTTTCAAGAAGGTCAAGTTTCACCTTGATACTGTTTTCCCTTAATCTTTTTTCATATAAAAGCATTAACTCTTCAATAACCACATTAATATCAATTCTTTGACGTTCCTCCTGGTCAGGTTTTGAAAAGGACAACATTTTTTTTAACATGTCAGCAAGACGTTCAACCTCTGATAAAGACATATCCAGAAGCTTTCGTCTTTTGTTCTGTGGCGAGATTTCGGTTTTCATCAACTCCAGAGTATTCATTATTCCAAACAGGGGGTTATTTAATTCATGGGCTATCTGGGAAGTGAGTCGTCCCATGGCAGCCAGTTTTTCAGACTGAAGCAGATGTTGTCTTGCAGTGCTGAGCTCTCTTTCTGTTTGAAGCATCTCTTTTAGGTCGGAAAATATGGCTACAGAGGCAAGTTCTTTGCCTTTTTCATCGTATAAAATACTGGCAGAGAGGTTTCCTTCAAGCAGCTCTCCATCCTCTTTTTTAAAATTTAAAGGGTATGAATTAAGTCTGCCCCTGCCCCCAAATTTTTCATCTCTCATCATCTCCATGACTTTGCCGGCCACTTTTTTTGAAAAAATCTGCTGGATACTCATTTTGCCGATTACCTGTTCAGACTCAAACCCGAAGACATCCTCTGCAAACTGGTTCCATAAGTTTATAACTCCCTTCATATCCATTACCATGATAGCATTTGGGGAGGATGCAATGAGCTGATCAAAAAAATCATTGGCTTCCTTTAATTCGTTCTCCTGTTTTTTTCTTCTGGTCTGGTCTACAACGATTCCTTCATAACCAAGGATTTTTCCCGTGGGATTGTATCGCACATTACTGGTTAAAAGGATATTAAGGATATGGCCGTCTCTCCTTCTCCATCTTACTTCGTAATCAACCACATGCCCTGTTTTTTCTATGATTTCAGTATATCTGCGTCTGTCTTCCGGTTTGAGAAAAACATCTGTTGCAAGGTCAAGTGAAAGAAATTCATCTAAATCCTGGTAGCCAAGTATTTTCAGTAAAGCTGGATTGACATCAAGGAATCTTCCTTTTTTGCTGCTGATAAACACACCGCAGCCAACGTGCTTAAAAAGTCTTTGATAGCTCTCCTGGGATGATTTAAGCTTTGCTTCCTGGTATACTCGGTTGGATATGTCACGATATATGCAAAGCTTGGATCTGCTTTGGTCCTGATTAACCATTGGTAATTCTGACAAAGCAAACATCTTGTCAACAGATTCAATATAGACTTCACTGTGATAGGTTTTATTGTGAATCAATACTTCCTCAAATCTGCACAGTTTACATGGTGTTTCAGAGCTTTGTATTATTTGATGACATTTCTTGCCAATACCTTCTCCAAACATTGTTGTCATGGCTTTATTCATATATTCAATGGTATAGTCATCATTGATAATATAAATACCATCCTCAAAAACATCGAGAAGTGCAGTAATATTGTCAGTCATGGGCTCTCTCCTTAAAATTCAAACACTTCCCTATTCAAGGATCAAAAGTCCCACCAGCATATGGTCTTTGTGTGTTCCAGGATCAGGTTCTGAAATATGTTTTATTTGTGTTTTATGGGATACAGGAGAGGCTTTTGAGTCTTCAGGATGATATGTCATAGCCAGGATATCGCCTGTTTTAATGCGTTTAAGCACTTTAGAATCTTTTTTAACTATTATTCCAAAACCTTTGGATGAAAAATCCCTTAATTTGAATTGATATAGCATTTTTCCATTGCCAGGAATAAACTCCACACTGGCATTTTCATGGCTTATGGTTCTTGGTTCAATGCGTTCATTCATTTTTCAAGCTCCAGTAAATATTGTTTTATTTCAAGCCCGCCTCCAAAACCAGTCAGGCTTCCATCTTTTCCTATAACCCTGTGGCAGGGGATAATAATTGGAATGGGATTTTTATTGTTTGCCATGCCAACGGCTCTTGCAGCTTTTGGATTTCCAACTCTTTTTGCAATCTCCCCATAGGATATGGTTTCTCCATACTCTATTTTTTCAAGCTCCTGCCACACCTGTTTTTGAAAACTTGTTCCCGAGATATTAAATTCAAGATCAAATCTTGTCAACTCTCCTGTAAAATAACATTCAAGCTGATTTAAAGTTTGCAAAAACAGTTTTTCGTTATATATAGAACCCAAATTAGGTTTTCGTTTTTTACCATTTAAAGGAAAATGTATACTTTCAAGCATTTTATTTCCAGTTAATAAAAGTTTGCCAAAGGGTGCTTTATAATAGCAATAATACATTAAACCTCTTTTTATTTTTTTGTTGGTTACCCTAGTCGTCAATTCAAAATTAATGCACAATCTGTACAACTTATTTTTGAATTGCCTCCTTATAATGTATAGAAATTGGTTTTTTGTCAATTATTGTTGACACAAATTATAATTTTATGGTAGCAGCTATTGCATTATGAAAACTATTAAACAAATTGGATTGGTTCTTATCTGTGTTCTTTTTGCTTCAGGATTGTATGCTTTTTCAGATGATATAAAGCTTGGAGGGGAAAACACCCGTGGTTCTGTGATGTTTCCCCACGAATATCATATGGGTGAGTTTGATTGTATGGAGTGTCACCATGATATGCAGGGTGGGGAAAATGTTCTGGATGAATATGATCTTGAAGAGGATAACCCGGATATTTTATGCGGAGCCTGTCATAATCCAAAAGAAAAAATTGAGAGGATGGAAGCATTTCATTATCAATGCGTGGGATGTCATAATAATTATAAGATGACTGCTGACCCAACAGGTCCGACTATGTGTGGAGAGTGTCATATTATTAAAAAATAGATGCATAATATTTTAAATAACTGCCACGGTCAGACTGGAGAGTTAACTTTTAGTCTGTCCACAATACCCTAAAGGGCAGAAACCAAAACATGAAGGTCAGGGTCGGTTTGCAATGGCTTTCATATAAATGGAGATAGATAAGTGGTAAAAGCAGAGAGAAAACCCATTGAAGAGATAAAAGAAGCAATCAATGGGTATAAAAAGGTATTAGTCACAGGGTGTGGTGGATGTGTCTCTATCTGCCTTGCCGGCGGGCAGAGGGAAGTTAATGAATTAAGGGCACAATTAAAAATTTATCTGAAAAAAGAGAACAGCGAGACGCAGCTTGATGGGTACACTGTGGAGCGTCAGTGCAATGACCAGTTTCTTGAAGAACTTGAACCAAAGATTGATAATTATGATTGTGTTCTCTCCATGGCATGCGGTGCCGGAGTTCAGAATACGGCAAAAAGGTTTCCCAATATACCGGTTTTTCCTGCAGTAAACACTGTTTCAATCGGTATTGATAAGGATATCGGCATGTATGAAGAGAGATGCCGGGCATGTGGACATTGTGTGCTTGGATATACAGGCGGTATCTGTCCTGTGACAAGATGTTCAAAAGGGCTTTTCAATGGTCCCTGCGGAGGCACCAATAATGAGTGTTGTGAGATCAGCCAGGAAGTGCCGTGTGCATGGCTTGATATTTATAACCGGCTCAAAGCACAGGACCGTCTTGATGATATCAAAAAGATTTATGTTCCCATGGAGTGGCATAACCAGACACCACGCACCATTATTCAGGAACCCTACGAGAAAAGATATAGTGTGTAACAATATTTATCAATTAAAATCAGTGGTATAATTATGGACTCATCAAATACTTTTTTCTGGACATTTGCCTATGACTTTATAAGAGGCCCCATGGCGTGGATCGCTTTTATTGTCTTTTTTGCCGGCACACTGTTCCAGATTTTCAGACTCCTTTCATTAACCAAAGAACAGTCAATCAGCAAACTTACGCCGGGACCCGGCAGATTTATACCAAAAAGAGCTGATAACAAAGATAAAAAAGATTGGGTTATGTGGCTAAAGCTATCCATAGCCGGGGTTAATCCCTTTATGACCATTGTGTCAACTATTTTTCATGTTCTTTTGATAGTTATGCCGATTTTTGTACTGGGGCATAATATACTATTGGACAACTCATTTGGGATAAGTATTGTTTCGTTGTCTGAAAGTGTAAGTGATTTTTTAACAATTATAGTAATTTTATGTGCATGTATTTTTTTGTATCGCAGACTGTTTCTGGACAGGGTAAAGGCCATTACAACCTGGTCGGATTATTTTTTTCTGTTTCTTGCGGCCGCACCATTTGTCACTGGTTTTTTAGCCTATCACCAGGTATTTGATAACTACAGGCTGATTATTTCTCTTCACATATTATCAGGCGAGTTCATGCTGATGGCAGTACCTTTTACAAAATTTGTTCACATGATTTATATTGTCATTATCCGTTTCACTGTTGTCAGTGAATATAGTCTGGGCAGAGGAAATAGAACCTGGTAAATTTGAAACTATATTAAAATAGCATTTTTCTATTCGGAGTATCATATGTTTTGGAAACAGAGTACAGCAGGCGTTAATACAAAAGAGGTAAAAGCCATATTGGATGAAAAAGAGACAAAAATGAAATTGTCTTTAAAAGCCTGTGCTCACT
Organism: Thermodesulfobacteriota bacterium; assembly: GCA_039714675.1. GTDB lineage: Bacteria > Desulfobacterota > Desulfobacteria > Desulfobacterales > Desulfobacteraceae > Desulfobacula. Next base: position 7,192 of record JBDLIV010000018.1, on the reverse strand, counting down.
GCACCCTTTGTGCTGAAAGCTGTTTTTTGTTCATGGGCCGCAATAAAGATCCAAAATATATGCCTTCATATAAATTTTTAAACTCAGTGGGTGTTTTATATAAGAAAAAAGGAAAGGTGGACAGACTTGATCTTGGAGAGATAAGAGATCTTGTCTGGGAAAGATGTGTTCTTTGTACCAGATGTTATTGTCCCGTGGGTGTAGATATACCTGAGATGATTGCGCTGGCAAGAAGGGTTTGCAGAAGCCAGGGAGTTTATCCCCAGTATGAGAGAGACTAATTAAAAAAATGGTGCATTAAAGAGGATCCAGGAATATGGAATCGGATACAAAACCAGAGATGGAATCGGAAATGAAATCAGGAAGTAATTTTGAAAAAGTTTTAAAAGCCGGACATTTTGCATTTACAGGAGAACTTGGACCGCCAAGGGGCTGTAATGTTGAGCATATAAAGGAGAAGACATCATTTCTCAAGGGTAATGTTGATATGGTTAATATTACCGATAACCAGACAGCCATGGTAAGGATGTCCAGCTGGGCTGCAGCACTGATTCTCATGGGTGAAGGTCTTGAACCCAATTACCAGATGGTGTGCCGGGACAGGAATCGTCTTGCAATGCAGGCAGATCTTCTTGGAGCGTATGCCCATGGTCTTAGAAATATATTGTGTCTTTCAGGAGACCATCAACAGTTTGGTGATCACCCCTTTTCCAAAGGGGTTTTTGATATTGATTCCATGCAGCTTGTAGCCATGGTAAAAAAAATGCGTGATGAGGGAAAATTTCTTGGTGGAGCTGATATTGATCAACCTCCAAAAATGTTTATAGGGGCTGCTGCAAATCCATTTGCAGAACCGTTTGAATGGCGTGTTCACAGGCTTGCAAAAAAAGTTGAAGCAGGAGCTGATTTTATTCAAACCCAGTGTGTTTATAATATGGAAAAAATCAGGGAGTGGGTAAAGCAGGCCAATGATATGGGCTTGACTGAAAAAACATATATTCTGCCCGGTGTAACTCCTATGAAAAGCATTGGTATGGCAAGATATATGCAGACCAAGGTCCCCGGCATGGATGTTCCCGATGAAATCATCAAGAGGCTTCGGGGTGTAAACAGGAAAAAGGTTGCAGATGAAGGCATTGCAATTGCCTGTGAGCAGATTGAAGAATTCAAGGAGATGAAGGGTGTTGCAGGTGTTCATATGATGGCAATTGAGTGGGAGCATAAAGTCCCTGAGATTGCAGAACGAGCCAAGGTGCTGCCCAGACCCGAAGTCTAATATTCAAGTGAAAATTTATTTACCCGAGGTAACAAAATTTTCCAATGACTACCTTTAAAAATATAGAGCAGGAACTTCTCCAATCACACAGATTTTTAAAAAATCTGATCAAGAGTGCAGTGGATGCCATTATTGCTGCGGATATGACCGGAAAAATACTCTTGTTTAATGATGCAGCATGTGAAATTTGCGGATATGAAGTTAATGAAGTAATTGAAAAACTCAATATCCAGGCAATTTATCCGGATAATGACGCAAAAAAAATCATGCATATACTTAGAAGTGATGAATATGGAGAAAAGGGAGTTCTCAGATCTTACAGGGTTGATATCAAGAAAAAAAGTGGTGAAATAATTCCAATAAGCTTGAGCGCATCAATTGTATATGATGATGATAAAGAAGTTGCAACTCTGGGCTTTTTTCATGATTTAAGAGAGACTCTCAAGATTGAACAAGAGCTTGAGAAGACAAGAGTTCAGCTGCTTCAGTCTGCAAAAATGGCTTCAGTTGGAGAGCTTGCCGCAGGCGTTGCACACCAGTTAAACAACCCCCTTGGCGGTATTACCCTTTACAGTCAGCTGCTCATGGAAGATTATACTCTGCCTGATGGAGCACAACAGGATCTTGAACGAATTATTCGTGATGCAAAAAGATGCACTGATACTGTTCAGGAGCTCTTGAAATTTTCACGACAGACAACCAATGAAATGCATCTTCAGGATATTAACCAGTTATTGTCCGAGACCCTGATTTTAGTTGAAAATCAAACCCTGTTTCACAATATTGAAATTAAAAAGAATTTTCAAAGCAACCTTCCCCTTGTACCTGTAGATCTTCAACAGATCAAGCATGTTTTTATGAATATTATCCTTAATGCAGCCGATGCCATGGAAGGGCAAGGGATTTTATCCATTTTGACAATACTTGGAGATTCAAAAGATCGGGTCTGCATTAAGATAAGTGATACAGGTCATGGAATCCCTGATGATGTATTATTAAAAATATTTGACCCGTTTTTCACAACCAAAGAGCAGGGAAAAGGAACAGGGCTTGGCTTGAGCATGGCTTACAGAATTGTGGAAGACCATGGGGGTAAAATGAGTGCCGAAAGTAAGACCGGAGAAGGTACAAGTTTTATCATTGAGCTGATGCTTCCGAAAGCTGAAGAGTGATGGAAAATAAAACTTCCCAGGTTAAAATACTGGTTATTGATGATGAACAGGATATCAGGGAGGGGTGTGAAAGAATTCTTTCCCGCATGGAGTGTGATGTTGTAACTGCACCCGATGGTTCAAAGGGTTTGGAGATTCTTGAAACCCAGAATATCAGTATTGTGCTCAGTGATATTAAAATGCCGGGTATAAGCGGACTTGAGGTCTTAAGCCAGATCACGGAAAAATATAAATCTGTAATGGTGATAATGATTACAGGTTTCAGCACAGTTGAAACTGCCATAGAAGCCATGAAAAAAGGTGCCTATGATTTTATATCCAAACCATTTTCTCCTGACCAATTAAGGATTGTGGTTAAAAGAGCAATTGAAAAACTGCATCTTACCCGGGAATCTGAAGCTTTAAAGCTTGAACAGCAAAAAAATCTTGCTGATCTTGAAACAGAACAGAGCCGTACCAGGGCGATTATTGAGACGCTTCCCAATGGTGTGCTGGTAACAAATATGTTAGATCAGATTGTCCTTATGAATCCTGTGGCAAGGCAATATCTTGGTCTGTCAGCAGATACGGGTATTGGGACAAAAATTCAGGACTGCATAGAAGATGAGGGCTTTTGTGATTATATAAAGGCTGTGTCAGAGTGTAAGATTGATGACCAGGATGATGCCAAATCCCATGAACTTGCCCTCTCCGATGAAAGATATATTCTTGTAGAGGGAAGACCCATTACCGGTGACGATAATGAATGTCTTGGAACAGTTATCAATCTTTCAGATATAACGGCCATGAAAATATTTGACCGCCTGAAATCCGAGTTTGTATCAAAGGTATCCCATGAACTGCGCTCTCCTTTATCAGTCATACATGAACAGCTTGCCATGGTCATGAAAGGCAGTAGCCTTGATGAATCCAGTGATAATCAATATTTACTTGGCAGGGCAAAGGACAAGGCTAAAAATATGATATCTCTTATTGGTGATCTTCTTGATCTTTCAAAGATTGAAGCAGGGAGTACTGGCAAGGAGCCTGAGAAGATTCAATTGGGTGATTTCATAGGAAAAATTGTTGAATTTTTAAATACCGAAGCTCTGAAAAAAGAGCAGACTCTCGAGTTTAACCTGCCGGAAAAAGAGCTTCCTGAGGTAAAGGCTGACCCAATTGCTCTTGAAAGTGTATTTGGCAATCTTATTGCTAATGCCATTAAATATACTCCTGAAAAGGGAAAGATAGTTGTAAGCATTGATACTGAAGGCCACAATATAAAAGTAAAAGTAAAAGATAATGGATTTGGAATTGAGCAAAGGCATCTTTCCCGAATCTTTGAAAAATTTTACAGAATAAAAGATGATAATACCCGTTTCATTAATGGAACAGGGCTTGGCCTTGCCATTGCTAAAACTCTTATCAATGAAGCAGGCGGCGATATTCTTGTGGAGAGTGAAGCAGGCAAAGGCAGTCTGTTTACTGTATTGCTACCTGTTTGCTAAAAGCTTTCCCACTTCATTAATATATCAATTACTACAAGAAATAACCCCTCCCCTTTCCTCTTGACAATAGAGATAAAAAAGTGTTTCTTTGGATACTTAACATAATTTAGGAGGCATAGACTGCATGGCATTAGATATAAAGACAATAGATGACGCAAAAAAAATAATCAAAGAGAGAAATATTGAGTATGTCAAAGTAGGTGTTTTTGATATTGATGGAATTTTCCGCGGCAAATACATGCAGGCTTCGAAATTTTTACATGTGCTGGACAAAGGATTTGGATATTGTAATGTTGTTTTAGGCTGGGATTCCAATGATCAATTATATGAAACCAAGGGACCCATCACTGGATGGCAGACTGGATACAGCGATGCTCCAGTCAAAATTGTTCCTGAAAGCTGTAGAGAATTACCCTTGGAAAAGAACACACTGCTGTTTATTGGTGAATTTGACGGCAAGTTTGAACAGGTGTGTCCCCGTGGTGTATTAAAAAGAGTTGTAAAAAAGGCTGAAGCCATGGGATTTAAAGCAAAAATGGCCTGTGAATTTGAGTTTTTTGTGTTTAATGAAACAGCAGATACAATAAGAGAGAAAAAATATCAGGATCTTAACAATTTATCACCGGGATTTTTTGGTTATTCCATGCTTCGGGCTTCAGAATATCATGAGTTTTATGAAGAGATGTTAAGCCTTTGCAAAACCATGGGATTTCCCCTTGAAGGGCTGCATACTGAAACAGGACCAGGAGTCCTTGAAGCTGCTATCTGTTATGATGATATTTTACAGGCAGCAGATCAGGGCGCTTTATTTAAGACATACATAAAAATTTTTGCAAAACAGTGGAACTGGCTTGCAACATTCATGGCAAAGTGGTCTGGTGATTATCCAGGCCAGAGCGGGCATCTTCATTTTTCCCTTCAGGATCTTGATGGAAAGTCTGTTTTTTATGATACAAACTCTAAAGATAATATCTCTGAAACCATGAGGTATTTTATAGGGGGCCAGCAGGCATTAATGCCTGAATTATTATCCATGGTATCACCTACAATCAACAGTTTTTCACGACTGATTCCAGGGTTTTGGGCTCCTACTGAAGCAAACTGGGGGGTTGATAACAGGACATGTTCTTTAAGGGCAATCCCCGGGTCAGAAAAATCTCAACGGGTTGAATATCGTGTAACAGCGGCTGACATAAATCCATATATTGCAGGTGCTGCTGCTCTTGGCTCTGGTTTATGGGGCATTGAAAATAAAATTGATCCTGGTGTTCCCGTTGACGGCAATGCCTATGACAAAAAATTTCCTCCTGAACGACGATTCCCCGGAACCTTGAATGAGGCTGCACATCGACTGGAACAATCTAAAGCTGCACATGAACTTTTTGGTGATGTGTTTATAGAGCATTATGCTGCAACTCGGAAATGGGAAAGCCAGGAATACCAAAAACATATTTCGGACTGGGAGTTAAAGCGATATCTGGAGATTATATAGTGTTTGAGCTAAAATTCACCCATCTGCTTCGTTGCTGAAAACTTTTGCAATCCTCATGTACTTTAGTACACTCCGGTTGCAAAAGTTCTTGCGCCTCACATATGGGCAACTTTTCACTCAAACACGGATAACTATAATAAGTGAAAATTTTTGACTACTATTTAAATCGGGAAAGAAGAAAGCATTGCTGAAATCCAGACAACCTTTGATAGGGCTTACAACCTATGGTAAAAAAGAGACTGCTGAATACAGTTTGCCGTTTCAATATATTGATTGCGTAAGACGTGCAGGCGGTATACCTGTTTTGCTGCCTCCGGGTGAGAATAAATTAAAAGAGTTATGCCAATCCTTGGACGGTGTGATTTTAAGTGGCGGTGGTGATATCCACCAGTATCGCTATGGAGGTAAAAAGCACTCTTTAATTTATAAAGTTGATGAACAAAGAGATGAGACCGAACTTGCACTGACAAGAATAATATTGGAAGAAAATATTCCAACCTTAGCCATCTGCAGGGGTATGCAGGTTTTAAATGTTTTTTTTGGTGGAACTCTTTACAGTCATATACCAGAAAATTTTGGGGAAGAACTTCTGCATAGACTTCCCATGCGAAAAACAACAAAGCATAGTGTTGAAATAAGCAGGAAGTCAAAATTGTACTCAATTGTTGCAAAATCCCAGATAGAAATTGTTTCGTGGCATCACCAGGCAGTTGATAAAATTCCTGATGAACTGACTGTAACGGCCAGATCCAAAGATGGAGTTATAGAAGGGCTTGAATTAGACAGCCATCGCTGGCTGGTGGCAGTTCAATGGCATCCGGAATTATCTGCAGACAAAGATGAATTACAGCAGCAATTATTTAATGCTTTGATTGAGGAGTCAAAAAAATTGCCATAGACTGCTTGCAATGCTCAAGGCCACAGCAAAGCTTAAGGAGGCAACTTAAAACAAGTTACAAAATTTAATTAACTTTTTTATATAAAAAGGAACATTGATCATGACAGAAAATATATCACGTTTTGCATTTCCCACCACCATATATTTTGGTGCAGGCACTATAAATAATCTTCCAGAATATATTCAGGATACTAAAATTACAAAACCTTTGCTTGTGACAGATCCTGGTATGCTTGATACAGATGTATTTCCCAAGGTTGAAAAGGTTTTAAAGGATGCGGGTATTGAATTTTCAGTTTTTTCAAGAGTAAACCCAAATCCTCTGGACAGTGATATAAGCCACGCTGTTAAAGTATTTAAACAGGCAGACTGTGACGGGCTTATCGGCTTGGGAGGAGGAAGTGCTCTTGATGCATCAAAAGTTGTACAGGTTATAGCTGCCCATGGCGGCATAGTTAATGACTATGATATATCTACCGGTGGCAATCAGAATATTAAAGGACCTCTTGTGCCCATGATTGCCATTCCCACAACAGCCGGCACAGGAAGCGAGGTAGGAAGCTGTTCTGTAATCACCTCAGTGGAACAGGGCAGAAAATTTCTGGTTTGCAGTCCTCTTTTAATACCTTCTATTGCTCTTCTTGATCCGGAACTCACCACAGGTTTGCCTGCTGCCCTAACTGCAGGAACAGGTATGGATGCCTTTACCCACTGCATTGAAGCCCTGACTGTCAAGGATTTCCATCCCATGTGCGATGCCATTGCCTTAAAAGGAATAGAATTTGTTGCCAAATATCTTAAAACTGCTGTGAAAAATCCAGGTGATATTGAAGCAAGAGGATATATGCAGCTTGCAGCCATGATGGG
>JBDLIV010000017.1:0-15941 GCA_039714675.1 Thermodesulfobacteriota bacterium | reverse complement strand
GGTAAATATCTTGTGATAATTGTTGGTTCTACCACCGCCTTTAAAACAGCTTTCAATAATAATAAAACAGCCTTGCGCCTTTCAGGCCTTAAAGACAAATTGATTTCATATCATTGATTTGTCAGAGTCCCATCTTTACATCTTAAACCCTTGGCAAATTTCCCCCATATTTTTCATCAAATGAGTTCCAGAAAGATCTGTCTTTATTCCTCCATCCTTTTCCAAAGGATTTATCAAAAAATGGTTTCAGAATAGAGAACCAGGCACCATAACCCTGTTTGCCAGCTATCCTTGCTTTGATGACATCGGCAACATGCTCGGTGAGGTTTGCAAGCTCATCTTTTGGAATATATGAGTCCGCACCTTTTTGAATGGATTCTTTCAAGTTCTCAGGGGTAAGGGCATGGGCGGTAAGCATAAGAGCAGGGATATCTTTTTTTCTGGCAAGCGCTAAGACATCATAACCACTGACACCCATTATATCAAGAATAGCTAAATCATACTGGTTATTGTTAAGGAGTTTTTTTGCCTCTTCAAAGCTTGCAGCAGTATCAAGGGAGCACATATCCAGTAATTCTTCAACAGTTTCAAGGATATCTGGTTCATCATCAACCACAAGGATTTTACGATCCTTTAAAAGATCTATGGTTTTAATATTATCTGGATCAAATTTAATTGTTGTAACAGGGCAGGGTGCTTTAAGAATTACATATCTTGATGTTGAGCCAAGAATAGCTTTTTGAGCCCTGGATTTTTTCCTTATCCCAAGAAAAATTTGATCTATTTCATTTTCCTGGGCAAATTTAACAAGGTCTTCGGAAGGGGAAAGTCCGCGGACACTTTGCTGGGCATCACATTCAACACCTGCTTTTGTCATCATCTCTTTTGCAAAATCAAGATCCTGCTCTGCCTTTAAAATATCAGACTGTTTTTCAGAAGCGCCACCTTCCATTGAGTTTACAACATAAACAAAAGCACTGTTTTTTTCTGCAAAATCCCTTGCAAGGGACAGGGCAAGCCTGCCATCTTCTCCACCATTATATCCAACGAGTATCTTCATAATAACCTCCATGCCATGGCTGGCATAATAAAATATAATACTTTATCAGTTGTTGTTCTTTTGTTTATAGTCTATAGTCTCAATTTTTTAGTTTTTTGTCTTACATCCAGCGTTTACGCCGTTTATAGGATTTTACATCTTTAAAGGATTTTCTTCCTCCACCCTTGGTAATTCCCATATAGAATTCTTTAACATCAGGATTGTCCTGGAGCTCTTTAGAAGGGCCTTCAAGAACAATCTTACCTGATTCCATTATATAGGCATAATCAGAAACCGCAAGAGCAACCTTGGCATTCTGTTCAACAACCAGAATGGTTGTGTTAAGCTCTGTATTAATTTTTTTGATATTATCAAATATCTCTTTTACCAGCAAAGGAGCAAGCCCCAGAGATGGTTCATCAAGCATGAGCATTTCAGGGGCTGCCATTAAAGCCCTTGCAATGGCAATCATCTGCTGCTCACCACCTGAACTAAATCCTGCCATCCTGTTGGTGACCTTTGAAAGCCTTGGAAAATGTTTATACATCAATTCATTGTCTTCCTTGATCTTTTTTGCCCCGTCCTTACGGGTAATGGAGCCTACAAGGATATTTTCATTGACTGTCAGGTGTTTAAATACGCGTCTTCCTTCAGGCACCATTACAGCTCCGAGCTTTACAATTTCAGTTCCAAGCATTTGAGTTGTATCAGTACCTTTAAATTTAATATAACCTTCCTTGGTCGCTCCATTTTCCGGTTTTAAAAGGCCACTGATAGCTCGTAACGTTGTAGTTTTGCCGGCACCATTTGTTCCAAGCAGAGCCACAATGCTTCCCTTGGGTACATTAAGGCTTACACCACGCAATACCTGAACAATGTCATTATAGACAACTTCAATATTATTGACTTCAAGCAGATTTTCCATATACGCTTTCTTTTCTTTGTGTTAAACCTGCCGAAAACTTGATTCTAAATATGCTTCCGGCAGGTTTGAACTTAAAAATTAATACTTAATTACTACGTTTAACTACAACGTTTACTTAATTTTTTTCATGTATTCAGACTCTACCGCTTTTCCGACTGCTTTAAATACACCACCCTGTACACTGTAAATCTGAAGCATATCAACACCGGCACGGTCTGTTTTAGAATAGTTTACCGGACCAGTTGTTGAATAGGGCAGGTATGCATTGCCACCATTCATACCGTTGAGCATTTTATACAGGTTTGCTTTGTTGACTTCAAGATCGGCAGCTTTGGCTCTCTTGATGGCTTCTGTTGCAACCTGAGCAACCATAATGCCTGCTGCATAGTTATGGGAATTGGCAGCTTTATCATCACGACCGTATTTTTTTGCAAGGGCCAATTGATTTGAGGTTCCTGCTCCCGGAACTGAAGTGATATTGAAGGCAGTAATCCAGAAATAATTCTCAGTTGCTGTTCCTGCCAGAGCAATAAGATCATTACCTCCTGTATAATGAGCACCCATGAAGGTGATTTTTCCTGCTTCACCAAAAGAAGATGCAGTGAGACCAAGACGTTGTGAGTCTTTAATCATTGTTGCAACCGGTGACTGAATAGTCTGGCTGATCACATATTGAACTTTTTTGCTCATCAAACGTTTTAACATTGCTGTATTATCAAGGTCTTTACCATGTTCAACAACTTCAACAAGCTCTATGTTAAGCCCAGCTTTAACAGCTTTTTCTACGTCTGCAACAGGACCACGGCCAAAGGCAGAAGGATGGACAAAAAGAGCAACTTTTGCTTTTCCGCCTTTATGATTACTGGCAACATATTCAGCCAGATTTACAAGCTGATCAGAATAGGATGCAATGGGAAGAAAAATATAGTTTGAATTATCCAGATTGCCTTTATGGTAAGAGGCAGGAAGAACAGCAATCTGTTCTTCTTCAAAATCTCTTTTCAATCCAAGAGTACTTCCGGTTGAATAGTTGAGATACATAACGATACCATCATCAAGATACTCTTCAAAATTCCTTTTTGTGACATCAGTTTTGTATTGATCATCTCTTATAGTGCAGTCAATTGTGTCATTACCCAAGACTTTGGTCTCATTTACAAATTTAAAATAATCTTCAACACCCTTTGCATAAGGGTTACCTGCATCGGATGTAGGTCCTGTGATCGCAAGTGACATACCCAGTTTGTAAACCTTACCGCCGGCATTGGCTGACGCAGTAAATGCAAACATTACAACAAGAACCAATAGTGCATTTAGAATTAAACTTTTTTTACTTCTCATGTCTCTTCTCCTTTTCTTACGTTTTGGGTTAATTACTACAACAAACTATATATATGAAGTGGTGGCACGTTAATATCTGAACGGCCACAACTTTGTATACGATTTAGTAATTCTCCACCAGTTTGCAATACCTCGTGGTTCAAACATTAAAAATAATACTATAACAAGACCAAATGTCAACGGTTTAAGTGCTGTTGCAATATTCATGCTCGATGGCAGATACTGCCCTGAAATTTCAGCAAGGTGTTCAACCTGGAGATCAAGAAATTTAATTGCCACAGGTCCCCAGAAAGATCCATTCAATGTTCCAAGTCCACCAACAATTGCCATGGCAAGATATCCGATTGATTCATGGAGAGTAAAGGATTCAAAACCTACTCCCCTGTAAACATATGCATGCAAGGCACCTGCAACTCCTGCAAAAAAACCTGCCAGGGCAAATGCATAAACTTTGGTAAGCCCGGGATTCATTCCCATGGCATCTGCTGCCCTGTCATTATCCCTTACTGCCACAAGGGACCTGCCATATCTGGTCTTCATAAGATTTCTTATACCAAATCCGAGCAGAACCACAATAGTTAAGATAATAAAATACCAGAACAGATAATGATCTTTTCTTCCAACTTTACCTGTCAGCCAGGTAACTCTTCCAATATAGATGGTCTGTCCCTGGTTGAAAAAGGTTAAAAATTGAATAGTCCACTCAAAAATCATCTGAAAAGAGAGTGTTGCAATGGCAAGATAGAGATGTTTCAGTTTTAAAGCAGGCAAGCCTACTATTGCTCCAAAAACTGCACCCATAAGCCCGCTTAAAATAATCATTACTGGCCAGAAATGGGTAATAAGCACATGTGAATCACCAAGGGTCTGGCTGAAAGATGCAAGGGTATAGGCACCAATACCGACAAAGGCTGCATGACCAATGGAAATAAGACCTGCAAATCCTGTAACAAGGTTTAATCCCATGACTGCTACAATGGCAATTAATACATTATCAATCACCAGCATATATTTATTGCTGAGTTCAAAAATCAGGGGCCAGCCAAATAAGATGACAAGAAAAAAAGTGAAAAATGTCCTGTCAAGACTTGTGAGAAATGTCCTCTGTTCCTGTTTATAAGTTGTGAAAAAGTTTCCTGTTGCTAACCATGTATTTGCTGACATAGATTACACCCGCTCAATTTCATGGATACCAAATAATCCATGTGGCTTAAACCAAAGTATGATTAATAAAATAACATAGGGCGCTACATCCCCTGTACCTTTTAGTCCAAAGTTTCCGTCAAGATACCCTGCAGCAAACTGCTGGATAAGACCCATGATAATTCCTGCCACAACTGCTCCAAGAATGGAATCAAGACCTCCGAGAATAATAACCGGAAACACTACGATTCCAAATGCATGGAGGGTATCAAAATTCAAGCCTGTAATATTACCTATGATACAGCCTGCAGCTGCCGCAGATAATCCTGCCGTTGCCCAGGCCAGGCCAAATACCTTTGGAACTGAAATACCAACAGACATGGAGCCGAATTGATCATCGGAAACTGCCCTCATGGATATTCCAACGGTTGATTTTTTGAAAAAATAGGAAAAACCTCCTATCAGAACAAAGGTTATTATAACCCCTACAAGCTGTGTCCATGATATTGAAACACCGCCAAGTGAGAGAGGTTCCTGGGGAAGAAAAGTAGGAAATGAGAAATTCTCACTTCCAAAGGGGGTAAGATATATCAACCCATCTAGAATTGATCCCAACCCTATGGTGACCATGATCACCGAAATGATCGGTTCTCCTATAAGACGTCTTAAAAATATCCTTTCAACACTCATGGCAAGGAAAAAGGTTATGATCATGCTGGCAAGAAATGAAAAGAAAATAGGAACTCCAACAGTGACTGTCAGAAAATAGGTGATAAAGGCACCGGCTGCAATAATCTGTCCATGGGCAATATTCAATACCTTGCTTGATTTATATATCAGCACCATTCCAAGTGCTGCCAGGGCATAAATAGAGCCAACCACAATACCGCTGACTACAATTTGAAAAAAATAACTCATTGATTTACTTAGGCTCCTTTCACCGTGAAAAACTTAATAGCTGTTTTAACTTTTGTTGACTGTCCGTCCTGATATGTGAACGATGCCTCAACCTGCTGTTCATCAACACTTTTATCAAAAAGTGAATCATAGAGGTTTTGATATCTCTCCTGTACAAATTTGCGACGGATCTTACCTGTTTTGGTCAATTCCCCGTCATCCACATCAAGAAGTTTATAGAGCAGGGCAAAACGTTCAATTTTAAAATGTTCTTTTTCTGCCCTGGAATTAACATCCAGTACCTGTTCCATTATAAGTTCATATACTTCATCTTTGCTTGAAAGATCCATATAGGTAGTATAGGAAATGCCTCTGTCTTCTGCCCATTTACCAACAACAACAGGATCGATATTGATAAGACATGACACAAAGTCTTCCTTGTCTCCGTAAATTACAGCCTCTTTTATATAAGGACTGAATTTTAGTGAGTTTTCAAGGAACATGGGAGAGAACATTTCTCCTTTTTTAGAATGCATAACATCGGACAGACGGTCAATAACTACTAGATGGCCATTATCGTCTATAAAGCCTGCATCACCTGAATGAAGCCACCCTCCTTCAAGCAATTCTTCGCTTTTTTCAGGAAGATCATAATATCCCGGAGAAACAGAAGCTGATTTTGACAGGATTTCTCCATCCTCGGCAATTTTACATTCTGTTCCAGGCAATGGTTTTCCAACGGTTTCAGGTCTTACATCACCATCCCTGTGCATGTAGGCAATACCTGTGATTTCAGTCTGGCCGTAAATTTGTTTTAAATTTACCCCGATTGCCTGGTAAAAGGTGAAAAGTTCGGGACCAAGAGCAGCGCCGCCTGTATATGCACGTCTTAAGCGCAAAAGCCCAACCTGATTAATCAAAGGTCGAAGCATCATTTGTGTCCCAAGCCATGATTTTATTTTAAGTCCCAGGGGCATTGATTTGCCTGTCATTTTATATTCAGCAGCCTTAAGGCCTACTTCAATAAAATAATTATAGAAAAGTTTGTTAAGCCAGTAGGACTGGTCAATTTTCAGCCAGATTTCCGATCTTATGGTTTCATATATCCTTGGAGCTCCAAACATAAAATGGGGGCCGATCTCTTTTAAGTCAGCCATGGCAGTTTCAACAGACTCTGGAAAATTAATGGTAATTCCCGTTGCCATTGCAACACCAAAGGAATTCATTTGTTCTCCAATCCAGGCAAAAGGCAGAAAAGAGACATATTCGTCCGTGGATTTTAGAGGGTCAACTTCTGTAATCTTTACACCCATATTAATATAATTTTTATGGGTCATGATGGTTCCCTTGGGAAGACCTGTTGTACCGGAAGTAAGGCAAAGATGGCAAGGGTCATCCGGGCTGCCCTGGTCAACAAGCTTTTCAAAAAGGTCAGGGTCTTTTTTATGTTCTTCTTCTCCAAGCTTATAAAGATCAGTGATGTCAATGAACCACTCATCTGACATATAATTTCTCATACCCCTTGGATCTTCAAATATTACTTTTTTTACATTGGGAATCTGGTCTCTCACTTCAAGAACCTTATCAACCTGTTCCTGATTGTCACAGAATACTGCGCTGACTTTAAGGTATTGAAGAATCTGTGCAATTTCGGCAGGCATGCTGGTCTGGTATATGCCTGCAGAAATACAGCCGATTGAATGACCGCCTATGGCAGTAAACAACAGTTCGGGAATATTATCGGAAATCACAGCAATGGTATCATCCTTGCCAAGACCGATTGCTTTAAGGCCAAGGCCGGTTTTTCTCACATAATCATAATACTCTTTCCAGGTATAGGTGTTCCAGATACCAAAATCTTTTTCCTTTAATGCAGGACGATCCGGGGTCTGCCCAACTCTCCAGCGAAGCAATTGAGGAATAGAGTATTTAATCAAATCATCATTTTTATTCATTTATATCAATCCTCTCCAATATAGGCTTCAATTACTTTGGGGTTTGACGCAACCTCTTCAGGGGTTCCAGAACCTATGACTTCACCAAAATCAAGAACATAAATCCTGTCTGAAATATCCATGACAACACCAAGATCATGTTCCACAAGAACAACCGTAATCTCGCGCTCTTTTTGAATATCCATGACAAAGCGGACAATATCCTCTTTCTCTTCCTGGTTCATACCTGCCATGGGCTCATCAAGAAGCAGAATATCAGGAGCAAGAGTTAAGGCTCGTGCCACTTCCACTTTTTTCTGCAGGCCATAAGACAAATTACCCACAAGGCTTTTGCGGTAAGCTTCAAGTTCCATAAAGTCGATGACATCTTCTACATATTCCCTGTTTTCAGATTCAACCCTGGAGGCTTTACCCCAAAACCATACAGCATGTAAAAAACTGTATTTCAAATTCTGGTGCCGGGCAAGAAGCAGATTATCAAGAACTGAAAGCCCTGAAAAGAGTTCCAGGTTCTGAAATGCCCTTGAGATTCCCATATTTGATACCTGATGGGGAGAAGCATGTGTAAGCTCTTTCTCCTTGTAAAAGATATTTCCCTTTGTGGGATGGTAAAAACCTGATATGCAGTTGAGCATACTGGTTTTACCAGCACCATTGGGACCGATAATAGAAGTGATAAGACCCGGCTCAATTTTCATATCCACATTGGATAAAGCCTTAAGTCCGCCAAAAGAGAGTGTTACATCTGAAACATTTAAATGTGCCATATAAAATCCAAATTTTTTAAATCAAGTTATTCTAAACCTCAGTGAATAACAATTTAAACTAAACCACCTGCCAATTTTTTTATCCTGCTTATTCAATTATTTATTCACTGCCATGTCAAGATAAAATCCTGTTTTTTAAAAACAAAATTTTTATTTGTATTGTTCTTTTATCTTTTCACGGTCTATTGAACCATCATCTGTTTTTGGCAATTCTTTGATAAACTCGACATACCTTGGTTTTTTATATCCGGCAATCAGTGATCCTGTAAATTTTATAAGATCATCAATACCTATTTCAAAACCTTCATTCAAAGAACAAACAGCTTTTATACCTTCACCGAATTTTTTATCAGGCACACCAAAAACACAGACCTCCTTGATTGCCTCATGCTGGATAACAGCTTTTTCAACTTCAGCAGGAAAAACATTTTCACCGCCGGGTTTGATCAGCTCTTTTTCTGCTTTTCTGCCTTTAAAAAACAGATATCCATCAGCATCTATCATTCCAAGGTCGCCTGTATGATGCCACCCCCCTCTGAGAGTATGGGCATTGAGTTCTTCTGCATTCCAATATCCTTGAAAAACCAGTGGGCCTCTGATGAGGATCTCCCCTGTTTGGCCAACAGGCAGGAGATTATCAAAATCATCTGAAATTTTAATATTGGCCAGAGTTGATATAATGCCTGCTGACCCTGGTTTGTCAAAATATTCAGTAAAGGTAATCAAACCTGATGTTTCGGTCTGTCCGTACATGGTCCAGAATTTTGAATCTGTATTGGATTCCCACTCTTTCACAGTATCGGGCATATCAATTCCTGCAGCTATTTCAAGGCTTGACAGGTCATAACTGTTCTCTTTTGCAGCATCTGACAGATTGGACAGTATTGGAGGAAAAGATCCAAAAATAGTGACTTTTTGCTCCTGGATAAGTTCCAGGGTTTTGGGCGGATCAAATTTATCTTGTATAATATTTTTACCGCCAGCCTGAAGAACGCCTAAGCCAAGGTTTACTCCCATTATGTGAAACAGAGGCAGAATATTCAGATAGGCTTTGGTTTCATTAAGATTAAAGGCTTTAATGATCTGCTGGTTTGATAAAATAATATTTTCCTGTGAAAGAACCGCTCCCCTTGGTTTACCCTGCATTGCAGCTGTGTGAATAATCACAAAGGGGTCATTAGGTTCACAACTCACGGTCGTTTTAAGTGGGGAATTTTTATAAAGGTCTGAAAATTGAGTATCATCTCCATCAATTACATAGGAGTGTTCAAGACAGGAAAAAGATGCTGTAAGAGTTCTGGCCTGGTCAGCCATTTCATTGTCTGAAAAAATAATAGATGGTGTGGTGTCTTCTATTATATGTGAAACTTCATCTTTGCTCAGCCGCCTGTTGATAAGAACAAGTGTAAGGTTTAGTGCTGATGCAGCACCAAACAGATGAAAAAAGAGCGGATGATTTTTGCATAAAACAGCAATTCTTGAACCTTTAGCAAGGTTAAGATTTTTCAATCCATTGGCAAGGCTGGAAGTCTTTGAAAAAAGCTCGGAATATGTTGTCTCCTGTGTGCCCCAATGAATAGCCTTGGAAGAACCGTTATAAAGTGCATTTTTTTCATAAATGTCAAAAAAACTCAAATTATGAAAATCATTCATACAAAATTACTCCTTTTAAAAAAAATCCAAACGAGCGCTCAGTCTCAAAAACATACAAGTAATAATTTAATTTACCATGGTTTGTCAAAGCCTTTTTTTAATTATTTTTTTTTACGGGGAAAAATATAGTAAAAATAGAGCCTCCGGAACTTAAACAATCCTGCTGATTTTGGCAGAATTTACATTTTTTAATATCACCCGGACATGCAATATCAGTATGGTCCAAAAGAAAACCACACCGCTGTGATTCCATTTTCAGTGTAAATCCAAGGCGGTCTGAAAAAATTTTGGTCCGCAGCAGATCTGCACCTTTTCCACCTGCATTAAAGGTAAAAGGTGTTTTTGTTGAATACAACAGTGTCTCCTGTGTATTAAAAAATCCTTCAAAAATTCGTTTCTGGTCATCTTTTACAATTCCCACCCCAAAATCATGAACGCAAAGCTCTATGCCGCTTCCTTTTAATTCAACAGCAATATTTATTTTACCCTTGTCAGGAGTATTTTCAATGGCATTTTTTATAAGGCCGGTGATCATTTTATTTAATATCTCTTCCGGCAGTTGAACAGATGGCAGGTTGTCATCAATGGAAATCTCAATATTAACATCCCTGAATTCAAATTCAGGCTGTATTTTGGAGTAAAGGTTATTAAAATATTTTGCAAAATTAATATTCTTATAGACTATTGATCTGGGTCCGAATTTTTCATCAATTAACTGTTTTATTGAGAGTTCAAGATTATCTGCAGAAAGTTTTTGCAGGATAAGTGTTTCAAGTTCATCCTGACAAGTTTCAAACATTTTCAACAACAGTTTCTGTGCTGAATAGGTTTTGTCCTCCATGATATCTGCAACTTCATCCTGGATATCAACAATCCTGTTTAAATTTCGTTCAATTCTATCCAGTGTGCCGTCAACAGTTACTTCAGGTACTGTTTCAAGTTTTTTCTGCAGGATCTGCAATGATCCAATAAGGATTGCAACCGGAGTTTTCAGTTCATGGGAGAGATGGTTAATGGCTTTTCCTTTAGCCCTGTTCATGGATGCCACATCCTGATAAGCATCCCGGACAGCTTTGGCAAATCTTGCATTTTCGATGGAGACACCGCATGTTCCTGCAATCATCGTCATAAGTTCCATATCTTTATAATTAAACTTGCTCTGTTTTTTATTAATGGCACAGAGAACGCCAATTATTCTGTCATCATTTTTAATGGGAACTTCAAGAATATTTTTTGTTTTATATCCAAGGTTTTTGTCTCTTTCAGGATAATCTTTTTTAAGTTTTTCTGTATCATTTACCAGTGCAAATTCACCTGTTTTTATAATCTCTCCTGCAAGAAGGGAATCTGCAGGAAATCTGAATGTTTTTGCCCGGTTTTGTGTATCAGAATCATCATAGGCTCCTCCGGTAAAAAACAGCTCGTCTGTAATTTCATCATATAAAAGAACAAGAGCTCCTTCAGTCTTTAAAAGTCCTTTGACTTCCTGTGAAATATAATTCATCAAATCTTCAAGCTCAGGATATTCCGGCAGGACAGCACTTATTCTCATGATGGTTTTATTATTGGCTTCAAGTCTTTTTTCCTCTGTAATATCCCTTAAAATAACAAAATTCTGTCTTGTATTGGATTTTCCCATTGCATATGAGTCTGCCCAGATCACAACATCAAGAATTTTACCTCTCTTTGTCAACCGCTGGGTTTCATATCTTGTAAGGGATTTTTCCTCTTTGAATTTATTGAGCATATTGCTGGTTTCAGCTTCAAGCCCTTCAGGCACAAATGGTACTGGTTTGCCTGTTAACTCTTTGACGGACCATCCAAAAGTTGTTGAAAAAGATGGATTTAAATATGAAACCAGACCTTTGTCATCATATACAACAATTGGGTAGGGAATGAAATCAAGAAGCCCTTGATAGATTCTGTATAGCTCCCTGGTTTTCTGCTGTGCGATCTTTTCATCAGTGATATCCTGGAGGGTTTCAACAGCACTTGTGATTTCCCCTTTTGCATTTGTAATTGCTGATGCGCAAAAATAGAGCCATTTGCCCTCTTCTCCAAGATCTGGAAAAAATTTTGTTGCTGCAAATCGTTCTTTGCCATTGGTTGATTTTATATGATCCTCTCCATAACGTTCTGCAATTTCAGCATCAGATGCTTTATCAAGGATAAAATCAGCCATAACCGAAGCTTTTTTTTTATAAAACGCTTTCCACTGGTGATCAGTTCCTAGCATTTTATCACCGGAAAGACCGCTTAACACCTCTAATGCCTTGTTAAAATGGGTTATCTTATGGTTCCTGTCCAGGGCAAATATAGGAATAGGAGCATTACAGATAATATCGTGCAGTTCACTGTTTTTTTGTTCAAGTTCTTCTATTTTCTGTTCAAGCTTTTCTATACTGTTTTCATCTTTGCTCATAAATAAACTCCATAAAGACTTTACAACTTTGATTGATCTCCGTATAACAAATCTAGGTTTTGAGATTACAATATATAAAATCATTGATTGTCATTGCAAGTATTTTAAAAGGTTTAATTAGAAAATGTCAGATAATACCATTAAAACAGAGATTCTTGTCCATGATTTAAAGGTTCCTGTTTCAGTTATAGATGCAGGTGCAAAATCACTTCTAAAGCGTCAGGATGTCTATGGCCCCTTAACTGAAAAACAGGTCAAAGTTTTAAAAAGAATTATTAGAAATACTCTTACCACACAAAGACTTGTAAATGATGTATTGGAACTCGGGCGATCCAGAGAAGGTGTCATGATAACCAGTGATTTCCCCATTTTTGAACTTGTCAGATCAGTCTTAATTGAAAATTTTGATCTTTCTGAACCTGAAGTTGTTGAAAAAATTCGAAAAACTCAAAACTATCATGAACTTGTTAAGATCCTTGAAGCTAAGAGTGTTAGACTGTCATTTGATAACAAAATCTGGATGACTATAGTTCATCTTGATTATGCCAAAGTAAAGCAGATTTTAAGAAACCTTGTTACCAATGCTTTTAAACATAAATCCACCTTGGTTGAAGTTGCAGGCAAAATCATTGAAAACAGACTTATTTTAAAAATCAAAGATGATGGCAAAGGCATTCCCCCTGAAGACCATAAAAAAATATTTGAAACCTATTTTACCACAGGAGCCCCCATTGAAAATGCCATAGAGAGCCATGGGCTCGGTCTTGCGGGTGTAATGGTATTATTGAAAGATATGGGGGGAAACCTTGTTTTGGAATCTGATCATGGGCAGGGTGCAGAGTTTATAGTTACAATTCCATTGTAAATTTTTTTTTAGTTTTGATTTTTATCAAATTCATCCCAGAAATCCTCGTCGGTTTTTTTCCAGTTTGTGCCAAACAGTTTGTCAAATACCGGCAAGAGAGATGCAAACCATTTGGTATGGTGTGTTTTGCCTTGTTCCCGTGCCGTTAATACGTCGGCAACATACATGGAGATATCAGCAAGTTTGTCTTTAGGAACATAGGCATCTGCGCCTTTTTCAATGGACTGTTTTAAATTATCCGGGGTCAGGGCGTGGGCTGTGAGCATTAAAGCAGGAATATTGAGTTTATTTGTAGCTTTCAATATTTCATAACCTTTAACTCCCATGATATCCAGGACAGCAACATCATAGGTGTTTTTTTTTAAAAATTCGATGGCCTGTTCAAAATTGGAAGCAGCGTCAACTGAACAGGTGTAAAGCAGCTCCTCCAGGGTTTCCAAGATATCCGGCTCATCATCAACCACAAGAACTTTTTTGTTTTCAAGAATACTTTCCATACTGTTTTACCCCAATTAATTTAAATTGTGCCAAGACACAAAATTACTGTTTTTATATTGGAACTCAATTTTTAATCCCAGTCAAGTATAACCTTTCCGGATTGTCCGGATCTCATTACTTCAAATCCTTTTTCAAAATCAGTATAATGAAATTTATGGGTGATTAAAGAGGAGATATCAAGTCCTGACTGAATCATACTTGTCATTTTATACCAGGTCTCAAACATTTCCCTGCCATAAATACCCTTTATGGTCAGCATATTAAACACAACCTTGTTCCAGTCAATTTCACTGTTTCCGGGCATAATACCAAGCAGTGCTATTTTCCCGCCGTGACACATATTTTTCAGTATTGATCTTAAGGCATCAGGATTGCCTGACATCTCCATTGCGACATCAAAGCCTTCTTTCATTCCAAGAGTTTTCTGGGCATGTTCAATATTATGTTTTGAAACATCCAGGATCAGATCAGCGCCTGCTTCTTTTGCAAGATCAAGTCTGTAAGGGTTAACGTCTGTCACTACCACATATCTTGCACCTGCATGCTTTGCAATGGCTGCTGCCATGCATCCTATGGGGCCTGCCCCTGTGATAAGGACATCTTCCCCGAGAACATCAAATGAGAGTGCTGTGTGAGTAGCATTCCCAAGGGGATCAAAGCAGGCAAGTATATCAAGAGGAATATTTTTATTACAATACCACACATTGGTAACAGGTATGGCAAGGTATTGGGCAAAGGCCCCGGGTCTGTTGACACCAACTCCTCTTGTGTCCATACATAAATGCCTGCGCCCGGCAAGACAGTTCCTGCATTGGCCGCAGATAAGATGACCTTCGCCTGAAACAAGATCTCCTTTTTTAAAATCTTTTACATGGGACCCTGTTTTTTCAATTCTTCCGACAAATTCATGGCCAACATGCATGGGAACAGGAATAGTTTCCTGTGACCATTTGTCCCAGTTATAGATATGGACATCGGTTCCACAGATGGCTGTTTTTAAAATTTTTATTAAAACATCACTATGATTGATATCGGGAATTGGAACATCCTGAAGCCACAGGCCTTGTTTCGGCTTTGCTTTTACTAGGGCTTTCATTTTCTTCATTTTATATCAACCCCGCCAAATTGAATTTTTTCCTTTGTCTTACTGGAATAATCCTATATAGTAGCTAAAATAAAATGTGTTAGTCAATATATTTAAAGATGACTTTGAATCTTTCTATAATGATCAGCCTGGAACGGGTCGAAGCAAAAAACCGGCAAATATCCAGGTAAGTGATAAAATTACCTTGACAAGACAGTGGTTTAACGCTCATATTCTTTGAATAAAATTAATAAATTATAAAATATTTGAAAATGGAGGAAAAAATGGAGATTAAAGTTACCCGGGCTAAAACAGATAGAACAAGGCCCAAGGATTCTGATTTAGGGTTTGGTCAGGTGTTTACCGACCACATGTTTGTCATGGAATATACTGAAGGTAAAGGGTGGCATGATCCACAGATAGCCCCATATGCTGACTTCTCTGTCTCTCCTGCTGCCATGGTTTTTCATTATGGCCAGGCAATTTTTGAGGGTTTAAAAGCCTATAAAACAGTGGATAATAGAATCCAGCTTTTCAGGGCCAAGGACAATTTTGAAAGAATGAACCGCTCTGCAAAGGGAATGTGTATCCCGGAATTTGATATCGATTTTGTCATGGATGCCATGAAACAATTGATCAAAATTGAAGAAAAATGGATTCCTGAAACACTTGGAACCTCTTTGTATATAAGGCCCACCATTATTGCAACAGATCCTTTTATCGGTGTACGGGCATCATTTACCTATAAATTTTATATTATACTCTCTTCTGTGGGCGCATACTATGCTGAAGGTTTGAATCCGGTAAAAATATGGGTTTCAAAGGATCATGTCAGGGCTGTAAAGGGAGGCGTGGGTGAATTTAAAACTGCCGGCAACTATGCTGCAAGCCTTATTGCTTCTGAAGAGGCAAAAAAGGATGGATATGCTCAAGTTCTATGGCTTGATGCCATTGAGAGAAAATATATCGAGGAAGTAGGGGCCATGAATATATTTTTTCTTGTGGATGATGAAATTTTAACACCCAATCTTACCGGCAGTATACTGCCTGGTATAACAAGATATTCTGTCATCACCCTTGCAAAAAAGTGGGGAATGAAAATATCTGAAAGAAGAATCACTATTGATGAGGTTTTTAAAGCCCATGATGAAGGGAGATTAAAAGAGGTTTTCGGGTCAGGAACTGCTGCAGTTATCTCTCCGGTGGGTGAAATAAGGTATGGTGATAAAGTTATTTCCATAGGAGACGGCACTCCTGGCAAGACATCAATGAAGTTTTATAATACACTGACTGACATACAATATGGAAAAACTCAAGATAGTGAGAACTGGATTGAAGTGATAAATTAATTG
>JBDLIV010000016.1:0-15958 GCA_039714675.1 Thermodesulfobacteriota bacterium | reverse complement strand
GACTCCAATATTACAGTGCATATGCCCGGTGGAAAAATTAAGATTCAATTTGACAGTAACTTTTCAGCCACAATGACAGGTTCAGTAACCAAAGTTTGTGAAGGAAAAATAGCAGATGAAATGTTTAAAAAAAGGTGATACCATAGGCATATGTGCACCCTCCTCACGTTTTGATTTGGAGAAATTCAATGCCGGAGTTAAGGTTCTTAAAGGTTTAGGATATAAGGTTAAAATTCCAAAAGAGATATTTGAAAAAAAGCGTTATCTTGCAGGAGATGATATTTTAAGGGCAGATGTTATAAACCGGCTTTTTTCAGATCCTGATATAGATGGAATTATCTGTGCCAGGGGTGGTTTCGGGGCAATGAAGCTTTTAGATCATCTGAATTGGGCTTTAATCAAAATGAACCCTAAACTGTTTATCGGGTTTTCTGACATAACAGCCATACTGTTGTCAATAATGGATAAAGCAGACAAACCAGTTATCCACGGACCTAATGTTGTTTCCATTGCAAAAGCTCAGAATACAACCCTTGAATCATTTCAACGAACAATCCAGGGTTGTTTTGATAAAATAGAGATAGTTAATGGAAAAGTTCTTAAACCCGGTAAAAGCAGAGGGATTTTTAAAGGAGGCAATATTTCAACTATTTCCCATCTTCTTGGAACAAAGTTTCAACCAGGTTTTAAAAATGCAGTCTTATTTCTTGAAGATATTGGAGAACCAGCCTATAAAATTGATCGTATGTTATCACAATTAAAAATGGCAGGTGTATTCAAGGGGGTTGCAGGTGTGATTACAGGTTCTTTTGAAAAATGTGAAAATGGTGAATACATAGAGGAAATATTGCTGGAAATTTTTCAAGAGTATAATATTCCCATTATGACAGGACTGGATTCAGGCCATGGAAACATAAATCTCTCTTTGTCCATGGGAATTAATATTGAAATTGATACAAAAACTTTAACTATTAACTGGAATTAATACATTTGGACAGACAGATAATTTCCAATTCAATTGAACAGGCAATTAACGAGGGTATATTTCCGGGAGCAGTATTATTGTGTGCAAAAAATGATGATATCATCTTCCATGAATCTTTTGGAATGGCTGATATTTTTGAAAAAAGAAAAATGGGTAAAGATTATATTTTTGATCTTGCATCCTTGACCAAGCCTTTTGCAACGGCATTGGCACTGTCCAAACTCATCGAAAATGATCAGCTTTATTTAAATCAAAAAATAGGATCAATCATAGAAGAATTCAAAAATACAGACAAGGCAGACATTACCGTTGATATGCTTTTACGGCACACTTCAGGACTCCCTGCATATCGTGAATATTACAAAAAAACAGCAAAAAATAAAGAAAATCCAAGGCAGTATCTAAGGAGGCTTCTTGTTAATGAACCACTTGAAAACAGGCCTGGTGAATGTCAGATATACAGTGATCTGGGATTTATGGTTTTATCCTGGATAATTGAAAAAATTACCTGCCAAAGGCTGGATCACTTTGTTTTTGAACATATTTATCTTCCCCTTGGGATTAATGATCTCTTTTTTATAGATCTGGATTTAAAAGATAAAATATTTAAAAAATATCAAGAAAAAATTGTTGCTACCCAGCAATGTCCCTGGAGAGAAAAAACACTTGTGGGTGAAGTTGATGATGATAATACCTGGGCTGTTGGTGGAGTAGAAGGCCATGCCGGTCTTTTTGGGAGTGCCGATTCAATATATAAACTTTGTTGTGAAATACTCAATGCACTGCAGGATAAACCAACAAAAGTGCTGTCCCGTGATATCATTAAAACATTTGTTAAAAAACAAAAGAGTTATGACATGGTTGCAGGCTTTGATACACCCTCACAAACTGATTCCTCTTCAGGCACCTGTTTTTCAAAATCATCCATAGGTCATCTCGGATTTACGGGCACCTCTTTCTGGATGGATCCTGAAACATCCTTAATAATTATTTTATTGACTAACAGGGTACATCCTTTAAGGTCTAATGAGGGTATAAAAAAATTTCGGGGCCAGATACATGATTTAATATGTTCACAAATAATGTAAAATATTGTAATTAAGGTTTTTTGGGCTTGTAAAAAATTGTTAAGTTTGTTAGCAATTAACGTTTAATATAGTCTTTGATGTTTAAATAGAATTTATAAATATTTTTCAAAAAAAGAGGTAAAATGAATTTTATAACTGACTCTTTACTGGGAGCATTCTCCAGTGATCTGGCCATTGACCTTGGAACTGCAAACACACTTGTATATGTCAAGGGTAAGGGAATTGTATTGAGTGAACCATCGGTTGTTGCTGTTAGAACAGATAGTATGGCAAAGAGTAAAGTGCTTGCCGTGGGAAAGGAAGCCAAAAGAATGCTGGGCCGTACACCGGGTAATATTGTTGCCATAAGGCCCATGAGGGATGGTGTGATTGCTGACTTTGAAGTTACTGAAGCCATGTTAAAACATTTCATTCGAAAAGTTCACAATAACAGAAGAACCCTTGTTCGTCCAAGAATTGTTATTGCTGTACCATCGGGTATTACTCAGGTTGAAAAAAGGGCAGTTAGAGAATCGGCAGAATCAGCCGGGGCAAGAGAAGTTTTTTTACTTGAAGAACCCATGGCTGCTGCTATTGGTTCAGGCCTTCCCATTACCGAACCAACCTGTAATATGATTGTTGATATTGGTGGCGGCACAACTGAAGTGGCAGTTATTTCCCTTGCCGGTATTGTCTATTCAGCATCCATAAGAGTTGCCGGTGATAAAATGGACACTTCCATCAGCCAGCACATAAAACGAAAATATAATCTTCTTATTGGAGAGAGAACTTCTGAAATAATTAAGACAACAATTGGAAATGCATTCCCTGATACTGACAACCTGGAAACTATTGAAGTGAAAGGTCGTGACCTTGTATCCGGCATTCCTAAAATACTTGCCATTGATTCTGAAGAAGTCAGGGTAGCCATTTCAGAGCAAATTGATGCTATTATCGAGACTGTTCGTATTGCTCTTGAGCAGACACCTCCGGAACTTGCTGCAGATATTGTTGATTCCGGAATTGTTTTAACAGGTGGTGGTGCCTTGTTGAAAAATCTGGATAAATTACTTAGAGAAAAGAGTGGACTTCCCATTGTTGTAGCCGATGATCCCTTGTCAACAGTTGCCCTTGGCTGCGGGGAAGCTCTTGATAGTATTGAAATTTTGAAAGAAGTAGTTATTAGCTGATTGAATGTTTTCACGCAAACTGTTTATCTTTGTTGGAATTGTTCTTTTTATTGCTATTAATTTTATAGTAATAAGCATGAGCAGCAGGGATTCCTTGCCGATCAGCGGTATGGAGAGAGTGTTTATTTCCATTACTTCTCCTGTCCAGCATGCAGTGAGCGGAAGTATTGAGTATATCCAAAATATATGGGATACATATTTCATTTCTGTTATAGCTGTTAAAGAGAATATTAAACTTAAAAAACAGTTGGGAAATGCAAGAAAGATTAAAAATTCATATGAAGAGTTAAAACTTGAAAATATCCGTCTTAAAAAATTTGTTGATTTTACCGATCAGGTTCCAGATAATTATGTGGCAGCTCAAGTTATAGCACGAGATCCATCGCCATGGTTTAAAACCATTATGATTGACAAAGGATTAAATGCCGGTCTGAATAAAGGCAATCCTGTTCTTGTTTCTGAAGGAATTGTCGGGAAAATAGTTAAAGTTTCAACAAAATCGTCAAGAGTTCTTTTAATTATAGATAGAAACAGTTCAGTGGATGCTCTTGTACAAAACTCCCGGGTTCGTGGCATTGTAAAGGGGAGTAATGAGGATAACTGCTCTTTTGTTTATACATTAAGGAAAGATGAGGTAAAATTAGATGAAATGATTATATCCTCTGGTTTGGATCAAATCTTTCCTAAGGGACTTCAAATCGGCAGAGTATTAAAAGTTACAAAGGGGCATTCTCAACTTTTTCAGAATATAACAATAAAGACCAGTGTTGATTTTGATAAAATAGAAGAAGTTCTTGTAATAAAAAAATGAAAGCCCTCTTTTTAATTATTCTAACTTTTTTTTTAATTATCCTGCAATCAATTATTTTTCCATATTTTTCATGGTTTGATCAGTGTTTTGACCTGCTGATTATTGATGTGCTTTTTTTAAGCCTTATTGCATCCCGCCATTCAATGATATTTGCTGTTATTGTTGTTGGATGTGCTATGGACAGCATTTCCGGCGTTCCATTCTCTTATCATATTTTTTCATATTTATGGATATATATAATGGTGAATATAGTCAGACAACTGTTTTCTGATCAAAGTGTTTTATTTATTATTCTCATAAGCATTATATCTGTTATTATTCAACATGTGTTGTTACTCTTTTCAATCTTTATCAATAATAGTCAAGATTTTTTCCTGGAATTTGATTTTGGACTTTTGATAAAACAGACATTCTGGGGATTTCTCTTTATTCCTTTGAGCATATGGGTAATAAATATGTTTTGGTATCGCTGGAATTCCATGGCAAAATTAATGCAAAAACGACTCATTCAAAAACAGAAAGGATAGTATTGATTGTATTTGATAAAAATCCTGATAAAGAGTGGATAAAACAGCGCCTAATCGGTGCGAGTATATGCATTTTTGTGCTATTTTCACTTCTGTTTTTAAGATTGGTATATCTTCAAATTATTAAAGGTGAAGAATTTAAAGCTTTATCTGAAAAAAATGCTGTTCGATTGAAAAGTATTAAACCCTCCAGGGGGCTTATATTTGATAGAAACAAGAAACTGCTTGTGGATAACAGGCCTTCATTTAATGTTAAAATTGTTCGTGAGGATGCCGGAGACGTAAGCAAAATTGTTAAAAAAGTTGCAGACTTGATTCAAATTCCTTTTCAAGAACTTATGGAGAATATTGCCAAGGAAGGCAAAACCGCTTTTTATAAGCCTGTAACACTTAAAAATGGTATATCAAGGGATCAGCTTGCCATTCTTGAGTCTCATAAATTTGATCTTCCCGGAATTCAAATCGACATAGAACCCACCAGGTATTACATTTATAAGAAAACTGCTGCCCATCTTCTTGGATATCTTGGAGAAATAAACATTGATGAACTGAAAAGCGGCAATTATCATAATGTCAGGGCAGGAGATTCAATTGGTAAATTTGGTATTGAAAAAAGTTTTCAACAATATCTGAACGGTAAACGAGGTGGAAAACAGGTGGAAGTTGATGCCAATGGAAGGATTATTAAAATTCTGAGAACTATTGAACCTGTAGCAGGGTTTGATTTGAACCTTACCCTGGATTTTTACCTTCAGCAGGCAGCTGAAAAAATGCTGGAGAATAAGGCAGGTGCTGTGGTTGCCATTGATCCTAATAATGGAGATATCCTTGTTATGGCAAGCGGTCCAAGTTTTGATCAAAATGATTTTATTGGTGGCATCAGCAAGAAAAAATGGGCATCTTTAATGTCTCACCCTGGCAAACCAATGGTCAATAAAGCTATTCAGGCAGAGTATCCTCCAGCTTCTACATATAAGATTATTACTTCATTTGCAGCACTGGAAGAGAAACATATTGATATAAATACAGAAGTATTCTGCCCTGGATTTTTAAAATATGGCAATAGAGTATTTCGCTGCTGGAAAAAATATGGACATGGAAAGATGGATATAACAGACGGCCTTACACAATCTTGTGATGTCTTTTACTATCAGGCAGGTGTTCAAACAGGTGTAGATGTGCTGGCACAGTATGCAAAGGGCTGTGGACTCGGGGCAAAAACAGGTATTATGCTTGACAATGAGAGAAAAGGGTTTATTCCAACTTCTACCTGGAAAAAGAGACGATTTAATGAACCATGGCAGGGTGGAGAAACACTCTCAATTGCAATTGGCCAGGGATTTAATCTGGTAACTCCCTTACAAATGGCTGTATTTATTGCAGCAGTTGGCAATGGCGGTACTCTTTACAGACCCAGAATAGTTAAAACCATTGAGGCCCATAATGGGAAAATTATAAAAAAAATTGATCCGGAAATCAGGGGAGGTTTGCCAGCAAGTAAAGAGAATCTGGATATAGTTAGAAATGCTCTTTTCAAAGTTGTTCAAGGTACCCGGGGAACAGCAAGAGGAATTCAGCTTGAAAATATTGATATAGCAGGTAAAACCGGAACAGCTCAGGTTTTCAGTGTTAAAAAGGGACAAGAAATCAAGTCAGAAGAGTTGGAATATGCTTTACGCGATCATGCCTGGTTTGTATGTTATGCACCTGCTGAAAATCCTGTTATTGCAATATCTGTAATTATTGAGCATGGTGAACATGGATCAAGCAGTGCTGCGCCTATTGCAGGCGCTTTAATAGAGCAGTATATGAAGAGTTGGGAGTATTAATAAATGTTTGACAGAAGGCTGGTAGAAAATTTTGACTGGGGGATTGTTCTATTAATCCTTACGATCTGTACTGCCGGTCTTGTTGTTTTGTACAGTGCTTTGACAGCGGGTCATGATACAGGTGTAGTTCATACTCTTTTTAAAAAGCAGATCATATGGATGGGATCAGGGTTTGTTATCATGATTATTACTCTGATAATTGATTACAGGGAATTGGATAAAATGAATTTTTTTATTTATGCCCTTTGTGTCGGACTTCTTATCAGTGTTATGCTTTTTGGACAGCTTGGCGGTGGGTCAAGGCGATGGCTTGTAATTGGATTTGTCAGAGTTCAACCTTCTGAATTAATGAAGATAGCCTTGATTATAAGCCTTGCTTCTGTATATTCAACTTGTGTTTGTAAAACCGGTTTGAATTTTAGAAAATTAATAAAACCTGCTGTTTTGTGTATTATTCCTTTCATATTGATTGTAAACCAGCCAGACTTGGGTACTGGTTTGCTTTTGTTGTTAATTGCAGGCTCAATTACTCTGTTTGTGAAAGTGGAGCGGAGAGTATTTGTTGCGTTAACTGGCTTGTGTTTTGCTGCCATACCTTTGGTCTGGTTTACACTGAAAAGTTATCAAAAATCAAGAATATTGACTTTTTTAAATCCTGATAGAGATCCCCTTGGATCAGGGTACCATATTATCCAATCAAAAATAGCCATTGGATCTGGTATGTTGACAGGCAAGGGATTTTTAAAAGGGACCCAGAATGCCCTATCTTTTTTACCGGAACAGCATACTGATTTTATAGTATCTGTTCTAGCAGAAGAGTGGGGGCTTATGGGATGCAGTATTCTGTTGATACTCTATTTTCTCCTCCTGTTCTGGGGATTAAATGTAGCTTACAACTGCCGGAATACGTTTGGATCAATTTTAGCATTTGGCATTACAGCAATGATTTTCTGCCAGATATTTATCAATATTGGAATGGTAATGGGACTTATGCCGGTTGTGGGTGTTCCGCTACCTCTTGTATCCTATGGTGGATCTTCTGTAATTACTAATATGGTGGGGTTTGGAATCCTTTTGAATATCAGTATGCGAAAGTTCACACCAAATTAATTTTTTTTATCTTTTTGCATCCTGCAATATTTTTATTTTCAATGTTGACAAATGATTTGGCGGATGTTACTGAATTCCCGGTATTGTTAAAATTTAGGCTGTTTTTGAGTAAAAACAGTCAGAAGGATACAAGTAGTTGTTTTTATAACTCTTAACTGGCGGAGGGATATATGATAAAGGTAATTCCTGATATATCGACGGTATATCAGATGGTCAATTTCCTTGTTCTGCTTTTTATGCTAAATCTGGTTTTGTACAAACCCATTCGTAAAGTAATGCTTGAAAGAAAGGCAAAAATTAAAGGTATGCGGCAAAAGGCTAAAAAAGCCGCAAACGACCTTGTTGCCGGAGAAGAAGCTTACAAAGAGGGGTTGAGAGTTGCAAGGACCGAAGGTTTAAAAGAGAAAGAGACCTTTATAGATGAAGCATCAAAAGAAGAAAAAGAGATATTAGACAAAATTAACAAAAAAGCTCAGGCTAATCTTGCTCAAATTAGAGAGCAGGTGGCAAAGGAGACTGAGCAAGCTCGCAAATCGCTTGAAGGTGAGGTTGAGGTTTATGCCAAAACCATTGGCGAAAAGATTCTCGGGAGGGCTTGCTGATGAAAAATAATAGAATTAATAAAAACAGGTTCAAGTTTGTCTGTCCTGTCGCAATCGTAGGCTTTTTGCTGGCAATGGCAGGTATTGCATGGGCCTCTTCTGGTGGCGGCGGCGATGCCCATGGAGGTGGTCACAACCGCTGGCTCACAGTTGATACCTGGAAAGTTGTAAATTTTGGAGTCCTTGCTGTTATTGGATTCTTTATTGCAAAAAAACCAGTTGCTGAGTTTTTCTCATCCAGAAAAAAAGGAATAGAAGATGAGATAAACGTGCTTGAACAAAAAAAAGCAGATGCACAAAAAAAACTTTTAGAATACCAAACCAAGTTTAAAAATCTTGATCAGGAATCCAAACAGATTGTTGAGAACTACATAAAACAGGGTGAAGAGGCTAAAACAAGGATTATTGCTGAAGCAGAGGCTCAGGCTGAAAAACTTGAAGAGATGGCAAAGCGCAGTATTGAACAGGAGTTTAAAACTGCAAAAGCCAAACTTCAACAGGAAATTGCTGCAAAAGCAATGGAAAAAGCCGAGGAAATCATTAAAGCCTCAATTTCGCCCGATGATCAGGACAGGCTTGTTGATCAATATTTGAGAAAGGTGGTGGCATAATGAAAAATCTCGCAGTTTCCAGGCGTTATGCCAAAGCATTGATTCTTATTGGCCAGGAAGACGGTCAGGCAGAGCAGTATAATAAAGAGCTTAGCTCCATTGCCGGCTTGTTTGATACGCAGGAAGGTTTTGAAAAGGCATTGACAAACCCTCTGTTTAATAAAAATGACAGGAAAAAGGTTCTTGAAGCAGTTCTTGCTGCTTTGGATTTGTCAGCCATTATGAAATCTTTTTTAATACTTTTATTTGATAAGGGTAGAATTGGCTTTTTAAAGGAGATTGCTTCTTATTATAAAGATATGGCAGATGAATTAAAGGGAGTTGTCAAAGCCAGTATTGTTTCAGCAACAGAATTATCTTCAGATGCTGTTAATAAGATTAAAGAAGCTTTATCAAAAAAAACAGGAAAAACTATTGTTCTGAACATTGACCAGGATCCAGATCTCATAGGAGGAGTTGTTACAAAAATAGGTGATCTTGTTCTTGACGGCAGTGTAAGAACTCAGCTGATTAATATGAGTGAAACATTAAAAAAAGGTGAGATAGTCTAATGGAAATTAAAGCAGAAGAAATAAGCCAGATAATAAAAGATCAAATTAAGGGCTTTGATGCAGAGGTTGACCTGAGTGAAACAGGTGTGGTCCTTTCTGCGGGTGATGGTATTGCCCGGGTATATGGTCTTGAAAAAGTTAAAGCAATGGAGCTTGTTGAATTCCCTGGAGGAATTCTCGGACTTGCATTGAACCTTGAAGCAGATAACGTAGGTGTTGCTATTCTTGGTGATGATAAAAAAATTAAAGAGGGTGATACAGTCAAACGAACTGACCGTATTGCTTCGGTTCCTGTTGGAGAGGAACTTCTCGGTCGTGTTGTGACCACAACAGGCGAGCCTGTTGATGGTAAAGGAGCAATTAATTCCAAAACTTATATGAATATGGAACTTGTTGCTCCAGGTGTTATTGCAAGAAAATCAGTTCATGAACCCTGTTATTCAGGTTCAAAAGCAATTGACGGTATGACTCCTGTTGGAAGAGGACAGCGTGAACTTATCATTGGTGATCGTCAGATCGGTAAAACTGCTGTTGCAGTTGATGCAATTATTGCTCAAAAAGAGTCTGACATTAAATGTATCTATGTTGCCTGCGGCCAGAAAAAATCAACAGTTGCCCAGGTTGTGGCAGCCCTTGAAGAGCATGGTGCCATGGAATATACCACCGTAGTTATTGCATCTGCTTCTGAAGCTGCTGCAATGCAGTATCTTGCTCCCTATGCAGGCTGTGCAATGGCAGAATATTTCAGGGATAAGGGAGAACACTCCCTGATTATTTATGATGATCTTTCAAAACAGGCAGCAGCCTATCGTCAGGTATCTCTGCTCCTTAGACGTCCTCCAGGACGTGAAGCTTTTCCTGGAGATATTTTTTATAACCATTCAAGACTTCTTGAAAGATCTGCAAAATTAAGCGATGAAGAGGGTGCAGGTTCTCTTACAGCGCTTCCTATAATTGAAACCCAGGAAGGTGACGTTTCAGCATTTATTCCTACAAATGTTATCTCCATAACAGACGGTCAGATTTTTCTTGATAAAGATCTTTTCTTTGCAGGTATCCGTCCTGCTATTGATGTTGGATTGTCAGTATCACGTGTTGGTGGTGCAGCCCAGGTAAAGGCAATGAAACAGGTTGCAGGAACTCTGCGTCTTGACCTTGCCCAGTTCCGTGAACTTGAAGCATTTGCAGCATTTGGATCAGATCTTGATGAAGCAACCCAGAAACAGCTGACTCGTGGTGAAAGGCTTGTGGAACTGCTAAAACAACCGCAATTTAAGCCGCTTCCCATGGAAAAAATGGTAACAGCTCTTTATGCTGGAACCAAAGGATATATTGATAAATATCCAAAAGATGCTGTTGCAAAATATGAAGAGGGCCTTTATCCATTTGTTGAAAATCGTTTTCCTGAAATTTTTTCAGATCTTAAGGAGAAAGAGGAGATCACTGATGAAATTGAAGGCAAATTGAAACAATGCCTTGAAGCCTATGACGAAGAATTCAAGGACACTGTATAAAAGTGTTTTTAAAATTTTTCGTGAAATTATTTACAAATATTAGGCTTGAAAGGTAGAGATAATGGCAACTTTAAAAGAAGTACAATCGAAAATAGTCAGTGTTAAAAAGACTAAACAGATTACCTCTGCCATGAAAATGGTTGCCACTTCAAGATTACGCGGTGCCCAGACCAGTATGGAGGCATTCCAACCATATGCTGGTAAGTTTGCTGAAGTCCTGGGAAGTATAGCCGGTTCAGCCGGTGAGGATGCAAGTCCATTGCTTGTACCCCGTGAAGACGTAAAAAAAGTGGCTATAATTGTATGTACATCTGACAGAGGACTTTGTGGCGGTTTTAATGTAAATTTAACTTCAAAAGCTGAGAAAATTATTAAATCAGACCTTGAAGGCAAAGATGTCTCTTTTACCTGTTTTGGTAAAAAAGCAAGAGACTGGGCAAAAAAACAGCCCCAACCCATTGATGATGAATTCATTGGTGTTGTGGGCGGTGATGTTGAGTTTTCTATAGCATCTTCTTCAGGACAGAAATTGATCAACAGTTTCCTTGAAGGAACTGTTGATGAGGTATATCTGATTTATTCCAAGTTTATAACTATGGCAAGGCAGGACGCAACAATAAAGCAGATTCTTCCCATTCCTTCCCTTGAAGATGTGCTTGGCGAATCTGTAGAAGAAGAGACAGATAGTGACACTCTTGTGGAACATCTTTGTGAGCCTTCTTCCGATGCATTGCTTGGTGAAATGCTGCCAAAGAATATTTTTATTCAGATATATGATGCTTTGCTTCAAACTTCAACAAGTGAACATGCAGCTCGAATGAGAGCTATGGATAATGCAACCAAAGCATGTGAAGATATGGTTGATGAACTTCAGACAATATTTAATAAAACAAGACAGGCTGCAATTACAGCTGATCTTATGGATATTGTCGGTGGTGCTGAAGCGCTTAAGGGATAGATTTAAGATTTTGTTAAATTATGATAATTAATATAAAACAGCTTTTAAGGAGAAAAAAATGGCTGAAAATATAGGTAAAATAGCACAGGTACTTGGTGCTGTTCTGGATGTTGAGTTTGAACCAGGAAATCTTCCTCCGGTTTTAACAGCTTTAACCATAACTAATCCAACAATTGGAGATGAAGAAGATAATCTTGTTGTTGAAGTAGCACAGCATCTTGGTGATAATGTTGTAAGATGTATTGGTATGGATGTAACAGACGGACTCCAAAGAGGAATGCTTGTAAAAGATACTGGCGCTCCAATTATGATGCCTGTTGGTGAAGCATCTCTTGGAAGAGTTCTCAATGTTGTAGGAAGACCTGTTGATGGTCTTGGCGAAATCTCAAAAGAGAAACAACTCCCCATTCACAGACATGCTCCAGAGTTTACTGAGCAGGATACCACAGTAAGGGTTCTTGAAACAGGCGTTAAGGTTATTGACCTTCTTGTACCATTTCCCCGTGGCGGTAAAATGGGTATGTTTGGTGGCGCAGGTGTTGGGAAAACCGTTATCATGATGGAAATGGTTAATAACATTGCCAAGGCCCATGGTGGTATTTCAGTGTTTGGCGGAGTAGGCGAGAGAACCCGTGAAGGTAATGACCTTTACCATGAAATGAAAGATTCCGGCGTTCTTCCAAAATGTGCCCTGGTTTATGGTCAGATGACAGAACCTCCCGGAGCACGTGCAAGAGTGGCACTTTCTGCTTTGACATGTGCGGAATATTTCAGGGATGAAGAAGGGCAGGACGTACTTTTGTTTGTTGATAATATTTTCCGTTTTACCCAGGCTGGTGCAGAGGTTTCTGCAACACTTGGTCGTATGCCTTCTGCAGTTGGTTATCAGCCAACACTTGCAGTTGACATGGGTGAACTCCAGGAGCGTATTACTTCAACTGATAAAGGTTCAATTACTGCAGTCCAGTGTGTTTATGTTCCTGCCGATGACTTGACCGACCCAGCGCCTGCAACAACATTTGGTCATCTTGACGGAACGGTTGTTCTTTCCCGTCAGATTGCAGAGCTTGGTATTTATCCTGCTGTGGATCCTTTGGACTCCACATCCAGAATTCTTGATGCTGCATATATTGGTGACGAACATTATAATGTTGCCCGCGTGGTTCAACAGACACTTCAAAAATATAAAGAACTTCAGGATATTATTGCAATTCTCGGTATGGATGAGCTTTCTGACGAAGATAAAATTACTGTACAGCGTGCAAGAAGATTACAGAAATTTTTGTCACAGCCTTTTACAGTTGCAGAAACATTTACCGGTATGCCAGGGAAATTTGTCAAGGTTGAAGACACTGTAAGATCATTTAAAGAAATTATTGATGGTAAACATGATGATCTTCCGGAAAATGCTTTTTATATGGTAGGTTCCATTGAAGAAGCCATTGAAAAGGCAAAAGCTGAATAACTGCCACGGGCAGTCTTGAAGAAGTAACTGCCCGCAATAAAGTATGAAAGAATTTTTTTACTTTATTCTTTCATATAATAATTTTAAAGAGGTATATCATGGCAAAAGAATTGTTTCTTGAAGTCGTTACACCGCAGGGTGCAATAGTCAGCGAAGAAGCGCAAATTGTGGTTGCTCCCGGCTCCGAGGGTGAGTTTGGGGCTTTAAAAGGGCATACCACATTCCTGACTTCTCTTAAGATAGGAACACTTCGGTATAAAGATGCTAATGGTAAAGAGAGATTTCTTTTTATTAATGGCGGATTTGCAGAAGTGCTGCCAAACAAAATTACTATCCTTGCAGAATCTGCTGAACGAAGGCAGAATATTGATGTTGAAAGAGCTAAAAATGCTAAAAGCAGGGCAGAAAAACGTCTTGCTGATAAAGCTGCAGATACTGATATTGTAAGAGCTGAAATTGCTTTGAGACGTGCTGTTCATAGACTTACAATCAAAGGAGCAAGTTAATGTGTTTGATTTGACACTCTGTTGAGTGTATAATTATATCTATCAATAGATTAAACTAAGAGGGAATACATCAACCTGTTTGAAGTATTCCCTCTTTTAATATAGAATAAACCATTAAAAAGGATATGATCATGAATTATAATGATATTGGAATTATTATTCTTGCTGCCGGCAAAGGTACCAGAATGAAATCTGATATGCCAAAAGTACTCCATAAGGTTGCAGGAAAAAGTATGATCATGCATGTAATTGAAACTGCAAAAAAAATCACTCCTGATAATATCCATGTAGTAGTTGGTCATAAAAGTTATGAAGTCAAAGAAGAAATCAATAAGTCTTGTAAAGTAAATTTTGCTGAACAAAAACAACTTATCGGAACTGGAGACGCTGTCAAATCAGCAACTCCAGGGATTAGTGACCCAATAAAAAATATTTTGGTGCTATGTGGTGATGTGCCTTTGATACAAGAAAAAACCATTAAAAATTTTATTGATAAACATAAAGAAAATTGTGCTAAAGTATCTGTACTTGCAGTAGATCTGGATGATCCAACTGGTTATGGACGTATTGTATTGGATGATCAAAACAGTATGCTCTGTATTAGAGAAGAAGCTGATACTAATGCAGATGAAAAGAAGATAAAAAAAATAAACACAGGTATTTATTGTTTTGAAAAAGAATTTCTTGTCTCTGCTCTTGATGAAATAAAACCTGATAACAATCAAGCTGAATACTATTTAACTGATGTTGTTGAAATAGCACAAAAAAAAAATAAAAAGATAATGGTTGTTACAATGAATGACTATAGACAGGTTATTGGTGTAAATTCGCTTGCTGACCTTAATATGGTTGAAAATTTGATTTAAGAATATGGAAAATCAATTGCCTTGACTTTATGAAATATTTTGAATTATACTGATAACAAATACAATTTATGAGGGTATAAAATTGAGTAATGAAATTAAAAATAAATTTGATGATATAGATGGAAAAATTGATTTTTTGATCGAGCTTTGTCAGACGCTTCAGCAGGAAAACAGTGAGTTAATGTTGAAAATTAAGGATCTTGAAATTCAGCTTGATAAAAGAAATGTTGCAGAAGAAGAATATTCAGAACAAGAAACTTTTATCCAATCAAAAATTGATGGACTTTTGGAAAAACTAAACCATTTTTCCAATGAAGTTTCAGGCGATTATCCATCACGCCAGTAGGTAAGTCAAAATTATTTTTAGAAGAGGAATCTTTTGAATGAAATCGTTAAAATTGATCTTTTTGGAGAAGAATTCAGATTTAAACCTGATGAGCAGGTGGAAAATCCTGAAAAAGTTGTAAAATATTTAAAGAATCATATAAAACAAGCTGAAAATATGTTTCAAAATAAGACTTCAGGGAAAAATAAAATTGCAATACTGCTATTGGCTGCCATGAATGTATCAAAAGATCTTTATGAGCTGGAAGTACAATATGCTGACCTTGAAAAAGAGATTGATAATAGACTTTCATTTTTAATAGAAAAAATAGATAAAGGAATTGAGTGATAAAAAAAGTTGATCTTTTATAACACTTGCCCCTGCAATGTGCGTGATTGTGTGACAATCTTTGTCCTAACGCATTATAGAAAGGGAGTTCACCCTTTTACTGGTGTGCTAAGTTCCTCCTGGTAAGGAAAAGCCTAAAGGTAATATTGGACGCCCACCTTGAACTTTTGGTTCAAAGTCTTAAAACACAACACGGCAATTTGTGGGGGTAATAGTTACAACTAATATATCTTTTAATCTATCCTTTCTTAAATTCTCTGTTCAATTCATCCTTATAAATTTTAAGCAATTACAACATGTTTATGTTGTTTAATATAATTTAGGAGATTTTTTAATGGAATATACGGTTGTACTCTCATCGATTGCTGTTGTTCTGCTGGTATTGGGAGTCATTGCCTTTTTTATTTATAAGAAAAAGGCAGCTCAAGAGAATTTGATCCAGGAAACTTTAAATATTGAAAAAGAGCAGGCGCATTTAATACAGGAGGCCAGAAAACAATCTGAAACACTGTTAAAAGAAGCTAAGCTTGAGGCAAAATCCAGGCTTCTTGAAATGAAAAGTAATTTTGATTCTGAAACTGAGGAGACACGCGCTGAATTAAAAAAAGAAGAACGAAGATTATCTAAAAAGAGTGAAAAACTTGATAACCAGGAAGATCAACTGTCAAAAAGAGAACAAAATATTCAACAAAA
>JBDLIV010000015.1:0-16262 GCA_039714675.1 Thermodesulfobacteriota bacterium | reverse complement strand
AAAGGGGAAAACACTTGCCTTGTCAAGCTGGACTGTGAGGTAGCTGTTATCCTTGAACC
This sequence comes from Thermodesulfobacteriota bacterium, assembly GCA_039714675.1. Lineage (GTDB taxonomy): Bacteria > Desulfobacterota > Desulfobacteria > Desulfobacterales > Desulfobacteraceae > Desulfobacula. The sequence goes on along the minus strand of JBDLIV010000015.1, from coordinate 16,203 downwards.
GGATATAATCTTTACCTGATTTGATGATTAAAAGTTCCATATTTTCTATAACTGCCACAGGCAGATTTGGTTTTTAGCTCTTATCTGTCCACAATTTAGTATTTCATTTGATGATATCTTTGCAATCATTTTCATATAAACACTTTTTTATTGAACCAATCTGTAAAGTTTTTTTAATCCTTTTTCAGGTTGTCTGTTTTGGGTTGCCACCCATTTTTCAAGGGTTTCAAAGGCTGTCCCTTTTTCCAGTATTTTTACTGCTTTTTCAATTCCATCTTCTATATTGGAAGCTTTATCTGCTGCAAGGAAAATAAGACCTGCATTCAGGATTACTGCATCTTTTCTTGCACTGCTCTCCTTGTTATTAAAGAGTTTTGCAAATCTTTTTGATTCTCTGTTTATATCTTTTTCCGGGGCAAGTTCACTGCAGTTTTTTGCAGCAAGGCCAAGCTTTTTTGGATCAATGGTAAAGTTGTTGATTCCTTCTTTTTCATCAATTTGGCTGCAATATGTGATTCCACAGACAGAAGCTTCATCCATACCCTTGTCTGATTCATCAATGGAACCATGCAGAACAATAGCACTTTTATAACCGATTTCTCTCATTACATCTGCAACAGGTTGAATCATCTCCTTTGAATATACTCCTCTGACACCAATGGATGGAAGTGCAGGGTTGGCAAGGGATGCTGCAATATTAAGGGTTGATCCGAAATTAATCTGGGAGAGTATCCTGCCAAGGGCCCGGGGGTGAATTTTGGGACTCATGCCGTTGAACAATCCAAGTCCTGTAGTCTCTATGCTTTTTGTAACAAGTTCTGCAGTGCATTCCACATCCACACCAAGGGCTTCAGCCATATCAACGGTTCCGCATATTGAAGTTATTGCCCTGGCTCCGTGGCGCGCCATGGGAATACCTCCTGCAGCAGCAATTATGGATGCAGCAGTGCTGATATTAAAGGTTTTAAAGGTATCCATGCCAGTGCCGCAATTATCCACTGCTTTGATCCCGTTTTTCAAAGTTACTTTAGTGGTATCAAGGTTATAGATAGCTTCCCATGCCCCAGCAACTTCCTGTTTTGTCTCTTTTTTGGCTGTCAAAGATGCCAGAAAAGCTCCCTGGTGCATATCAGTAACTTTATTGTTTAAAATAGAGACAAAAGCCAATCTTGCTTCTTCTCTTGTAAGATTTTCTCTCTTGATAAGGCGGGTAACAGTTGTACCGAATTTATGATTCAATGCCTGGGACATTAAAAATTCCTCCTGAATAATAATTATTTATTCAACAGGATCTTGTTCCAGCAATGAATCCTTTAAGCTTTAAACATTAAGGCAGGCTTTCCGACTTTGGATCATCCTTTAAGACCTGCGCCTTCCCCTTTTTAAAAAGAGTGGCATTTAGCAGTCTAAAGTCCCCGATCACGGCAATGGCTGGTATGTGAAAGATTTACACTCTCTTTCCTATTATCTTAAGGATTTAACTATTAAATCCTTAAAGCACCTTTATGTTTGCAAAGAGTTTATACCCTTTGAATTATTGTTTTGTCAATAAAGAATCAGGATGATTTTAAAATTAGGGTAAACCCAGTCCCCAGTTTTTTGAGGAAGGGTCAAAAATCTGTTTTGGAGAAGTCCAACGCCCTTTTCTGTCTTTTTTTGTTTAATCGAACTCCAGTTAATCAAAGTGGTTTTCAGCACGTTTAGAATATGCACTTGCCTTAAGATTACTGAGCTGATAACTATCAAGAACATAGGCATTTGATGGTGACAAATTATTTATTAACTGATTTTAACCTTGGTCAGTAGCGGGTGAAACATCCGGATATGCTTACTACCTTTTTTTTAATGAGGCGGTAGTGGTAGAAACAAAAAAAGTTTAGGTTCCGGCAAATGAAAAATTTAAAAAATAATCAGAGCACATTACGCATGTCCCCAATCAAATTGGTTCCATTGTCGCATACAATAATCAAACGCCTATTTTTCTTGTTTGCTTTTCTTATTATTGTCTCTACCTTCATTACATACAATTACTTAATTAAAAAAACAGAGGTTCAGTTTTACGATCAACTGTTGGAATATATCGTTCAACGTGGAAAAAGAGAAAGTGAACTCTTTCGTTTGGCAAAGGATAATTTAACACGATTAAAGAATGAATTTGTGTTTCAGTATGAAGCCAATCCGAAACTTGATTTTACTGATTGGTTTGAATCCCACATGATAAGGCGCAGTGATAAAACAATGCGTTCCCACCAGAAGTATTTTGATGGTGTGTGGACAGAGGATGGGACATTCGAGCATGGTATTGGTATTATTATGGCACCAGGAGTTGAGGTGACTAAAGAAATCCAAAGGCGTATGGGGCTTGCATATGAACTACTTTTAAAATATGGCCCTGCATGGCGTTCCAGGTTTGTAAACCTTTGGTTTGTTGCACCGGAAAAGGTATCCCTGACCTATTGGCCAGAAATTCCATGGAGCCTCAATATTTCAGCTGACCATAATTGGGAGGTTGAGGAGTGGTTTTCTGATACTAAAAAGAAAAATAATCCCCATCGAAATCTTGTATGGACCGGTATTTATTTTGACGCTCCTGCAGATCATTGGATGATTTCTTCAGCACTGCCAATTGATATCGACGGCATACACATCGGTACAATTGGGACTGATATCCAGAGTGATGATCTGTTTGACCGTACCTTAAGTGATAGTCTGATTGCTTCATACAGTATCATTCTTGGTAAGGATGGCCGTATCATTGTGCATCCTTACAAAATGGCTGAAATTACAGCAGCACAGAATACAAAAGTCACAGTCGAATCCACAAAAGATAAATTATTGCTATCCATATACAACAAGATAAAATCAGTCTCTAACTTTCCTACTGTCATTGACAACGTTGAAAATGATGAATTTATAGCTGTGACTAAGATAGAGGGACCTGACTGGTATTTTATTTCAGTTTACTCCAAATCACTGTTCAAAGAAAAAATTGTAAAAAATGCCTATTTTATGATAGCAATCGGTTTGGCTTCACTCGTAACGGCATTATTTATTATTTACTCAGTGGTGCGTAAAAATGTTTCACAACCCCTTGGTTTATTGACACAAACTGCAGAGACCTTTAATGCGACTAAGCAAATTGAAAAAAGTTTGACAGAGTTTTTGAATTACCTGGAGAAATTTCAGTCTCGTCCTGATGAGGTGGGCCTTTTGGTGAGGACTCTTATCAAGATGGGAAATCGCTTAAAAACGGTGTATCGGGATATTGAGAGCGCCAAACAAAATCTTGAGGCAGAAGTATCAGAACGCACCCGGGATGTGGTAACGGCAAAGGAAGCAGCTGAAGCTTCTAACAAAGCTAAAAGTGAATTTTTAGCCAATATGTCCCATGAATTGCGAACACCTTTAAATGTCATATTGGGTTTCAGCCGTTTGATGGAACGTGATGCCTTTATCACCCCGGAACAACTTGAAAATTTAGTTCTTATTCACCGCAGTGGAGACCAACTCCTGGCCCTAATAAACGATGTACTGGACATGTCAAAAATTGAAAGTGGACAGATTACTTTCAATCCCGAAAGCTTTGATCTGTCTTATTTTTTGGAAAGTATTGCTGTGATGTTTCAACAACGAGCCACTGATAAAAAACTTTCTTTTATGTTTAAAAAAGCCAAGGATGTGCCCAGGTATATCAGAACGGATAAGGGAAAATTACGCCAGATAATGTTCAATCTGCTTGGCAATGCCATAAACTATACTCATGAGGGAAGCGTGGTGCTGCAGGTTTCAAAAACGAAAGGGTCTGTAATTCAAGATCTCATGGGAAATGAACAACTGCCGGCTGATCATCCAAATTCATGGCTTCAATTTGAAATAAAAGATACTGGTATTGGTATTGATCAAAAGGATATCAACAACATATTCGATCAATTTGTCCAGGCAAAGCACAGAACTGCTCAAAAGCCGGGAACTGGCCTGGGTTTGACCATCAGTCGACATTTTGTTCAAATAATGGGGAGTGATATTAAAGTCAAAAGTGAAAAAGGCAAAGGATCGGCCTTTTGCTTTGATCTGCCTGTCCAGGTGGTGGGGAGTGAAGAGATAGTAAAGGTGGACACTCCGAATCTACCCATTGGATTAGCACAGGATCAGCCTTGCTACTCTATTTTGATTGTTGAAGATCATGAGGAAAGCCGAATCATTTTGACTAAACTGCTCCAATCAATCGGGTTTGAGGTTCAGGCAGCGGTAGATGGTAAAGAGGGTGTGGAAAAATTTTTACGTTTTGAACCCGACCTTGTTCTGATGGACATCCGCATGCCGGTAATGGATGGCTTAACAGCCACCAAAAAAATAAAAGCAACAACAGTGGGGAGCCAGACTCCAGTCATTGCGTTAACAGCCCATGCATTTGAAAGGGAACGGCAGCAGATATTGGCAGCAGGATGTGATGGCTTTATCCACAAACCCTATGAAGATGCCCAATTGTTAGCTATGCTGACACAGCACATAGGCGTAACCTTTAGATATGAGAAAGACCGGATAGAAAGAAAACTTGATTCGATTACCATGGAAAAAATCTTTCAGCCAGAAATCTTTGTTCAATTGCCTGAATCTTTGGTGGCGGAATTGGAGGCAGCAGCAGTTGAACTCAATTTTAAGCGTACCATGGAGTGTATAGAACAAATACAGAAGGTCAATGACAAACTTGCTCATGCATTGGCAGCGCTGGCCAATAAATTTAGATTTGAAAAAATAGTAACAATAATTAATCAAGCTAAAAAATATAATAGAGGAAAGTAACAAATGCTCAGACACTCATCCATTATTAATAGTTCAGTAGAGGATGATGCTGTCATCATGATAGTAGATGACAGCCCGGCCAGCTTAAAGCTACTTACTGATATCCTGGCCAGTCAGGGGTTTGATGTGAGACAGGCCCTGAATGGACAAATGGCATTGGAAGCCGTTAAGCAACAGCTCCCGGACTTGATTATTCTGGATATTCGAATGCCTGAAATGGATGGTCTTGAAGTGTGCAGGCAATTGCAAAATGATGGTGATACCCGTAAAGTGCCAGTTATTTTTATCAGTGGGCTTAGCGATTCCGACGATAAGATCCAGGCATTTGAAGCCGGAGGTCTGGATTACATCACCAAGCCGTTTCAGGAGGCTGAGGTTCTGGCCCGGGTAAAGCTTCATCTTGCACTCAGCAGGATGAAGCAGGGCCTGGAAAAACTGGTACAGCGCCGCACAATAAAATTGGAAGAATCCAATACCGCCTTAAAAGTTCTTCTGGAACATCGTCGATCTGAACGGCAAAAATTTGAAGAGAGCGTGATCACCCACATCAATTCACTGGTCATGCCATATCTGAAAAGGTTGAAGGAGAGCCACCTGGATCAACAGCAGGAAGCCTTGGCAGATGTTATTGAATCCAATCTGGATGAAATAACCTCTCAATTTTCAGGCGAACTCTATGCAAGGGCAGCGGGTTTGACACGAAGAGAAATGGAAGTTGCAGCCCTGATAAAAATAGGTAAAACAAATATGGAAATGGCTGACCTTCTGTACATATCAGAACATGCTGTCTCATTTCATCGTCAAAATCTTAGAAAGAAATTGGGGTTACTGGGCCAGAAGGTCAACCTTGTGGCTTACCTGAACGAAATTACTATCAAGTAGAGCACAATCAAAAACCGCGGGTTTTTTCAAGCATACAATCGCTAAAACTCCTCAAGCAAACATATAGTTTTTACCTATATGTATTTAGTATTTTACCTATATTTACACACCTGTTTGTGATCTCTATCATAGCTGTAAGAAAAATTTGATTCTCGCTATTCAAACTAAACAGTTAAAGATTCAGATTGTTATAGAACTAAGAAGAGGAGAAACCATTGCCCAAAAATAAATATTTGCTTCAGGTTGAAGGTCTGGAAAAACGATTTGGCGGGCTTTTAGCTGTATCAGACTATACTTTGAATCTTAAAAAAGGTGAGTTGGTGGGATTGATCGGCCCGAATGGTGCAGGTAAAACCACAGTGTTCAACCTCCTCTCCGGTGTTTTAAAATCGAGTTCAGGAAATTTTTTTCTTAATTCAAAAAATATTACAAAATTATCTCCTGCCCAGATAGCAAAAATCGGAATTGCAAGAACCTTTCAAAACATAAGGCTTTTTGAAGGTCTTTGTGTTCTTGACAATATAAAGGTGGCCTTTCACATGCACCATGGCAGAGGGATTTTTAATACCATTTTTCACACCACAAAATTTCGTGAAACAGAAAAAGAAATTACCCGAAAAGCAATGAAATTTGCAGAAATGATGGGGCTTTCAGATCTAATTTATGAACCTGCCAAAAATCTTCCTTATGGCGATCAGAGGAGAATGGAAATAGCCCGTGCTCTTGCTACAAGCCCGAAACTCTTACTCCTTGATGAACCTGCCGCAGGAATGAATCCTCAGGAAACCGTAGATCTCATGAACACTATCAAAAAAATTCACAATGACCACGATATAACTATTTTAATTATTGAACATGATATGCGCCTGGTAATGAATCTGTGCCAGCGTATTCAAGTCCTGAATCAGGGCCGCCTGCTTGCCCATGGAACTCCCGGGGAGATTCAAAATTCTCCTGAAGTTATCAATGCCTATCTCGGTGCACCAAAGGGAAATCGTCATGCTGACCATTAAAAATATTGACGTCTTAAGGGGGAAGACCCATGTCCTGCATCAGGTGGATCTTAAAGTCGGCCATTGTGAAATTATTGCATTGATTGGCGCAAACGGAGCAGGGAAGACAACAACATTAAAAACAATTTCAGGTTTTTTGCGCCCGGCAAAAGGAAGTATCCTCTACTCTGCTCATAAAGATGCTGAGCAGATGGATTTGACGGCCATGGAACCGGAACAGATTGTTGCTGCAGGTATTTCCCAATGTCCAGAGGGCAGGGGTGTTTTCTCCCAGCTTTCAGTCAAGGAGAACCTTCTTATTGGTGCTTACCTGCGATCAGACAGTGAAATAAAAGAAGATATCCAATCCATTTATGAGATGTTTCCCATACTTGGGGAGCGGTTAAATCAGGTAGCAGGAAGCCTTTCCGGTGGGGAACAGATGATGCTTGCCCTTGGTCGTTCACTTATGAGCCGGCCAAAATTGTTGATTCTGGATGAACCCTCCCTGGGACTTGCTCCTCTTATCATAGAAAGTATTTTTGATATGTTAAAAAAGATCAATACCCAGGGTATTACCATTCTTATTGTAGAACAAAATGCTGTTATGGCGCTGGAGTTGTCCCACAGGGCTTATGTTCTTGAAACAGGGAAGGTGGCACTTTCTGGCAAAAGCGCAGACCTTGCCAGTAACCCCCAGGTTCAAAAAGCCTATCTTGGAGGTGAATAGTGGATTTAGGATATCTATTACAGCAACTGATTAATGGATTGATACTTGGAAGCATGTATGCCCTGGTAGCTATTGGATTTTCAATGATATACGGTATTGTCAAACTGATTAATTTTGCCCATGGCGATATTGTCATGATTGGTGCATTTACAACATTAGCCCTTATGGAAACAGCAGGGCTGCCATTCCCTCTGGTGGCATCCTGTGTCCTTTTTACCGGATGCGCCATGGGTATACTCATTGAAAGGACAAGTTTTCGTCCCATGCGGGGTGCCCCCCAGGTAACAGGATTTATTGCATCCCTTGGTGTTTCCATTATGATACAGAATTTTGGGATACTCACTTTAAGCGCACAACCAAGGAACTTTAGTTTTCCCGATTATATGCAGACCATGCTAAACCTGGGACCTGCCAGTTTCAGAGTTGTTGATCTTGTTATTTTTTTAACAGCTATTGTTCTTATGGTTACACTTATGTTTCTGGTTAAAAAAACAAAACTCGGTATGGCCATGAGGGCAACAGCAGAGAACATTGATGTGGCAAGAATGATGGGAATCAATATCAACAAAACTATTATGGCCACCTTTGCAATCGGATCCGGTCTTGCAGGGATTGCAGGATTGATGTGGGGAGGTAAATTCGGACAGATAGATCCTTTGATGGGTTTTGTTCCGGGACTGAAATCATTTGTAGCAGCCGTTATAGGTGGTGTTGGATCAATTCCGGGTGCTATTCTTGGTGGATTTATACTGGGATTTTCAGAAGTACTTTTTGTGGGTCTTTTACCACCGATTTATTCATCATACAGAGATGCCTTTGTTTTTGGCACCTTGATCATAATCTTGATTATTTTGCCCAATGGGCTCCTTGGGAAAGATATGGAGGATAGAGTGTAATGAAAATAAATCGTCCACTTTATAGTCTTGCCATCATGATTCTGTTTTTAATTGTCTTTGCTATTTTAATGAAAAATATGGCAAATGACTACATCCTTTCCATTGTCAGCTTTACCGGCATCAACATTATGCTAGCAGTCAGCCTGAATCTGACCAATGGTTTTACTGGTCTTTTTTCCCTTGGGCATCCTGCATTCATGGCCATCGGCGGCTATATCACCGCTCTTTTAACTTTCTCCATCGAAAAAAAACCTTTGTTCCTGCCAGACCTTCCCCAATGGATGGTTCCGGTTCATCTCCCATTTTTTCCGGCTCTTCTGGTGGGTGGATGCTGTGCTGCTTGTGTAGCTTTGATACTTGGAATGTCTGTACTTCGACTAAAGGGACACTACCTTGCCGTTGCAACCATAGGATTTCTTATAATTGTACAGGTATTTTTAAACAATGCAGATTCAATCACTAGGGGACCCCTCGGACTAAATGGGCTTACGGACTTTACCAATATTTACTGGGTTACAGGATGGGTCATTGTAACGATTTATATCTGTTGGAAGATTAAGTTCTCTTCCCTTGGCAGGTCAATGCTGTCTGTTAGAGAAGATGAGATGGCAGCTAATGCCCTTGGTGTGAATCTGTTCTACACACGGAACTTTGCTCTGGCTGTAGGTGCTTTTTTTGCAGGAATTGCAGGCGGTTTGTGGGGACATCTGATTACAGCGGTAACTCCCAATTCATTTTCTCTTATCATGTCATTTAATATAGTCGTCATGGTTGTTGTGGGGGGAACCGGCAGTATAACCGGTTCTATTACAGCAGCTATTATATTCACTTTAGCCTATGAGTGTTTCAAACCTCTCGAAGAAAATTTTGGTATATATGGTGTTGGGGAAATAGTTATGTCCCTAATTCTTATTTTAATTCTTATTTTTAGGCCCAGCGGCATGTTCGGAGCAGATGAACCCGCTTTTGTCCTGGGTAAATATAAACACCACAACTTTAATTAAGGAGATGAAAAAAATGAAACAATGTTTAATGATTATTATTTTAGGTTTAATGTCCCTTTTTCTGGCAGCTCCCTCTTTTGCTGCAGAACCAATAAAAATAGGCGCATTATACAGCCTTACGGGAGGTATGTCTTCAATTGATACCCCCTCCCTTCGCGGTGCAAAACTTGCTGCAAAGATTATTAATGCAAATGGTGGTTTACTCGGTGGCAGAATGATAGAGCTTCTTTCAGTGGATGCAAAAACAGATCAGAAAGCAGCAGCGATCGGTGCAAAGAAGCTTCTCAGCAAAGGAGTTATTGCTGGAATTGGTCACAGTGATCCCTCTTTTGTACTACCATCAGCCCCCTTATTTCAGAAAAAAGGCATTCCCTTTGTAACATCAGGAGCCACACTGCCAACCCTTCCAGCTATGATAGGTGATTGCCTTTTTATGGTGCCCTTTGGAGATGATGATCAAGCCTTTGCTATTGCGGATTACTCCTTTAAATCTCTTGGGATAAAAAATGTGGTTGTCTGGACCGATAATTCAATGGACTTCACCAAAACCCTTTCCAGATTTTATAAACAACGTGCCAAAGAACATGGAATAAATATTGTCCTCGAAGATTTTTTCATGATGGGTGACAAGGATTTTTCAGCACAGATAGCACGGCTTAAAAATGCCTCCCCAAAACCTGATGCTGTTTTTATTTCAGCCATTCCAAATGAAGCAGGACTTACAACAAAACAGATAAGGGAAAACGGATTGACTCTTCCCATAGTCAGTGCGGATGGTTTTGATACAGACCTTCTTGTAACAGTTCCCGGAAAAGAACTTGCAAATGATATCTATTTTTCAACCCATACTTACAGGGCTGATTCAAGACCGGTAGTTACAAAATTTGTTAAAGACTATGAAAAAGAGTATGGTGTACCACCGGAAAACGCCTTTGCTCCACTTGGATATGATGCAGTAGCTTTGATTGCTGATGCTATCAAAAGAGCAGATTCTGCAGAGCCGAAAGCATTAAAAAACGCTCTTGCAAAAACAATGGGATTTAAAGCTGTAACAGGTGAAATATCCTATACACGTCCAAGTCGGGTTCCGGTAAAGGGTGTCTCTATTATCAGTGTTAAAAAAGGAAAATACAATGTGGAAGAGATCTGGTTCCCTAACACAAAGTAGTAAAGCACCATATCTTAAAGGAGTATTAAATGAAAACTGTGAAGCTTGAAGAACTGAATGAACACTCTTTTCAGGAAGCTAAAATTGATAAGGTCATCATGTCTATCGGTTCCACAGAAAGCCATGGTGCGCATCTGCCCTTTGGATGTGATACTCTGATTGGCTATGATGTCGCCCATGCTCTGGCATCACGCCTTGAGGACACAGTAGCTGCCCCCCCATTATGGTTTGGGATGAGTGGCCACTACAGACATAAACCAATGTGCATCACTCTTTCCGATGATACGCTTATAAGTGTTATAAAAGAGATGCTTGAGTCAGTGATTCACTGGGGAATTAACAAAGTGGTGATCATCAATGGCCATGATGGCAATATTGCTGCAATTGAAATCGCAGCAAGGCAGATTAAGGTCAAAAATCCGGATTTTAATTTGGCAGTACTGGATGCATGGTGGATTACAGCAGGCAACCTTCTTCCAAAAGATACGTTTGAAGTCTGGGATGGCCTGGGTCATGGTGGTGAAGGTGAGACATCCATAGGGCTTGCCATGTTTCCCGAGCTGTGTGATATGAGCAGGGCTAAGGGTATGATTCCTGAAATGGACAGCAATGTGAAATTAATATGGAATTTTTCTGAATTAACCGATTTTGGTGCCAGCGGAGCTCCTGAAAAAGCAACTGCTGAAAAAGGCCAAAAGATGAAAGATGTCCTTGTAGATTATCTTGTAGATTTTGTAAACCGCATGGATGCTCAGGGATGGAGGTATAAAATAGAATAATTGAAAATGTGTTTGGTTTCACCCAACGCCTGCAAAGGCGTTGGGTGAAACTGAGATCTTTGTATATCATGTCAATAAAGAGGCTGAACTAACCGCTTCTTCTTCTCAAATGCCCATGTCCTTCAAACAATTACAAATACATCTTGATTGTTTTTATGAACAGTTCAAAAAAATAAAGAAGCTTGTCAATTTTTCGGTGGCATCAAAAAAAAGGCCATGCTATTTTGTATTGAAACTAAACTCTTAGAGGCCAAGATTCAAAAAATGACCAAAGAAAATTTATCTGAATTGGAAAAATTGACATTTTTGGAAAAATACGAGGTAATTGGTAAAAAAGATTCTTCTTATGAAGGAATTTTTGTCACAGCTGTGAAAACAACAGGAATATTCTGCAGACCATCCTGCCGTGCCAGAAAACCAAAGCCTGAGAATGTTGTTTTTTATGATACTGCCCAAGAAGCTCTTCAAAATGGATTCAGGCCCTGCAAAGTCTGCCGGCCAATGGAAAGACTGCATGAAACCCCGGATTATGTAAAAAAAATAATAAAAGAGCTGCATGAAAATCCATACCTGCGAATCAAGGACTATGATTTGAGACAAAGGGGGATAGAGCCCAGCCAGATTAGAAGATGGTTTAAAAAATATCACCATATTACATTCCATGCCTATCAAAGAATGCTTCGGATAAATACAGCCTATAACGGTATTAAAAAAGGGAATACAATAACAGACTCGGCATTTGACAGTGGCTACCAGTCACTGAGTGGTTTTAATGAAGGCTTTCGCAGTATCTTTGGAGAACCACCAACGGATTCCAAAGAAAAATCAGTTTTAAATATTGTCCGGTTTACTACACCTATCAGCCCCATGTTCGCCTGTGCCAGTGACAAGGGTGTCTGCATGCTTGAATTTACAGACCGCCGGGCTTTGGAAACAGAATTTAAAGATCTGTGTAAAAGGCTCAATGCAGTTATTCTTCCTGGAGAAAATCCGCACTTGGACCAGGTTAAGTCTGAGATTCATGAATACTTTTCTAAAAAAAGAGAGACATTCACAGTTGCATTACATACACCTGGAACTCAATTTCAAAAATCTGTATGGAAAATTCTTCAAAAAATTCCTTACGGAGAGACATGGTCATATAAACAGCAGGCCATTGAGCTTGGCAATCCAAAAGCAGTTAGAGCAGTGGCATCTGCAAATGGGCATAACCAGGTTAGTATTATTATTCCCTGTCACCGGGTTATCGGATCTGATGGCAGTCTGACCGGTTATGGAGGCGGCCTGCACCGGAAAAAGTGGCTGCTTGATTTTGAAAAGAGTATGGATAGGCTATGAATATTCTCGATAAATTACGTGGTGGTGATCTTCGTTTAATTGGCATGGCCAATGATTGCAATGAATTAAACAGTGCTTTTGGTTTATTTTTCAAACGAAAAGAGAAATTTCCATTTTCCTTTTGACATAACTTATAATGGATGTCCACGTTTTTACTGCCAGATCAGTTCTGTGTGTCTAAGATTCAGCATAAATATTTTAATTGCTTAGGGGAATAATTTTTTATATATTACTTTTACATTATGTTTAAAGATAAAAAAGAGTATGATAAAAATAATGTATAAAAATATCGAACAGATTCTTCCCCATCGGCATCCTATGCTTATGATTGACAGTTACAGGAAGATAGACAACGATACTGCATCCTCTGGAATACATTTAAAGCCAGGCAACTATGGTTGTGAAAATGGATATGTCCTGGAGAGTATGCTGATTGAAAGTGTTGCTCAAACAGTGGCAGCTCACTTTGGATATAAATCGTTGGAGAAAGAGGAAAACGATCCTGATATCGGTATGCTGACCAGCGTGGATACATTTATTTTTTATGAAAAGGTAAAAGATACTTCAAAAATTGATATACTGATTTTAAAAACCGATGAAATTGGGGCATTTAAACTGATTACAGGTGAAATCCGTGTGAATGGGAAATTGATGGCAAAAGGCAATATCAAGGTATTTAATCCAGGAGAAAAGAGTCACTAACTAATGCGATTTAAAATTGTTTCTATTGTAATTATTTTTACGTATGCTGTTTTATTAACTGTGACACCTGTGTCTGCAAACCAGGATCTTTTGATTCCAGAAGATCAATTAAACCAGCTCCTGATCGATATTGAAAATAATTTTTCAGAAATCAAAACTTTAAGAACAATGTTGAAACAGGAAAAAAATATTCCCATATTTTCAGAAAAGATCCTTTCCAAAGGATTTTGTATTTTTAAATCCCCGGACAAGCTAAGACTTGAATTTACAGAACCGTTCAAGTCATCCTTGATTGTTAACAAAAATCAAGTTTTCAAATACGAATTTTTTGATGGTTCCTGGCACAAACTTTCTACAGGGAATAAAGAAATACTTTTAATGATTATGGGGAACATTGCCTCCTGGCTGAAAGGCAGATTTAATGATGCAAAGCTTTACAAGATAAGTGCATCAAAAACTGAAAATGTGACCATTGTACTGATACCAAAAGCAGAGGAGTTTAAAAAATATATCGCGTCATTTGAATTAGGATTAAACAGCACTTTGAACGGCCTGAATTATATTATTATTAATGAAAAAAAAAATACCTATACAAAAATACAATTCTACAATGATGAAAGAAATGTAAAAGTCCCTGATACGCTTTTTCAAGGGGAAAAAAATACACCAACTCCGGTTTCTCAATGGTAAAGGATCAATCCTATAAAACGTTATTAAAAACAGCAAGTTGCTTTTTTTATTGTATGGTTTTGATAGGCACATGCACTGGATGCAGTTTAAAAAAGGCACCGTATCAAGAAATAATTCACAAAAAACAAAAAGATGATATCTTTTACAGCATTAATAATCTATATCCAGATAAATTTAAAGCAATGCACCGCGTCATCCTTACCCTTTCCGGAAAAGATTATGTATTAAACGGATATTTGTCTGTTAACAGACCGAATCGGGAACTCAAACTGATTGCGCAAAATGATCTTGGTGGGATCATTTTTGATGTTCATTATATCGAAAATATAGAACAGCAGATTTATAACAATTTAAAATCAATTAAAAATGAATGGTTGAGAAAATCGTTATTAAGAGATATTAGAACGATTTATTTGTTGGAGTCATGTTCATCTGATACACTGTTTTCAGATCAGCAGGGCAATTTTATTTTATCCCGTGAACAGGGCATCCTGACAGAAGAACTGATTTTTAAACCCGTTAAAGAGGAGACAAGATACCGACTGCATGGAATCAGACATTTGAAAAACGGGAAGTCTGTCTATCAGGTTGATTTTGAATATGGAACAAAAGATAACATATATTATCCGGAATTTATTTTTATCAAAGATACAAGGATGCGATACAGTTTGAGAATTAATGTTCAGTATTTCATGTAAGGCATATTTGGATGATTATAAAAATCAGCAGGGAAAAGAGGTGTTAAGATGGGTTGTTATAAAGATCTGGAAAATTCAGAAATATCAATTTTAAAAGAAAATGATTACCAGATCACGGCAACATTCCTGTTTGAAAAATCACTTGAGTTTTTTAAAGGACACTTTCCTGGGAATCCTATCTTACCAGGCATCTTTCAGATTGAGATGGTAAAATATATATTGGAAAAATCATTGCATACACCTTTATGCCTGCAATCAGTCAAAAAAACAAAATTTTCCAACCTGATTCATCCGGATACGATAGTAAAGGTTGAAATTACAATAAATAGAGTTGAAAAAACTATTGTGGATGTTAAAGCCATTGTAAGGGCAGAAGATGTGATTGCAGGAAAAATAAATCTGATCCTCACAAAAAGAGTGGCAACTTAAAAACGTTATTGTTTTTCTTTTAACAACCCATCAATGGTCTGATAAACATTGGCCAGTGTTTTGATTGCCCTGGCTTGCTCTTCTTCGATCCTTACGCCAAGCTCCTTGTCAATCATTACAATCAAATCTACAGCATCAAGACTGTCAAGACCTAGATCTTCAAACAACAATGCTTCTGGTTTTAACAGTTCAACATCAATTTCAAATTCTTCTTCTAATACCTGATTTACAATTTCTATTATTCTATCCATTAAAAAATTATTTCCCTCTAAAAATTCGAACTAACTTTTATTCAGTTAATTAAAAAAAATGGTATTCAATTAATTAAAAAAACTGGCCAAACATAAATACAACAGAGTTTTGCCCCCTATTGTATGTGCCAATGCCACCATTGGATATATGATGCATTCTTAATGCAGCAAACCGGCTGGCTTTTCCTTTACGTTTAAACTCAATCCCAATTCCGGCCTGCGGATTGAAATTAAATCGATAATCCTGACCTCGTACGCAATAATCAGTGTAGATAACCCCTATGCCTGCTTCGAGATAGGGCTTAATATGATCCGACTCAAACCGGTCCAGATATAACAACGCCATAATATTTGCATTGGCAATTATCCTTACACCGTTATCATCAAGACTGGCAGCACCGAGAGATCCTTCTACTTTAAATCGAAGGCTTTCCGGCGCTTTATGCTTCCATACCCTATCATAGTCATAAAGCCTGAATATGGATACCTGTAAAAACATGGTGTTGTCAGATGGGTCATATGTATAACCGGAGTTCAAAGAAATCCCAGATTCAGTGGGGAGATATCCTTCGCTATCCTGGGCAAGCAGGCTAACAGGGAAATAAAATATTACAATGACAGTGATCAGCCAATAGATCACTGGTTTTTTTTGCAAAAATATCAAATTAAATTTCATTACCTTAAAAAGAACCACTATGAGATTTTACTTTTTCAATATATTTTTTTACTGATAGTTGTATAGTTTTCATACAATCGGGCTGAGCATCATTTTCCCATACTCCCCGTCCTGACCAACTTTTATATAGCATACTTTTTGTAAAAGTTTTGTTGCAAATATGGC
>JBDLIV010000014.1:0-16510 GCA_039714675.1 Thermodesulfobacteriota bacterium | reverse complement strand
AAGTATCAACCTACGCTAAAAATTATGAAATTAGCCATGAAAGTTGCTAACAGGTTTGAAATCCGGAGGATTGCAAGACCATATATGCACAAGCTTTCCGTGATGTTCAAGGAGACTGTAAACTTAGGTTTTTTTAAAAATTTTGAAATCGTTCATATTGATAAAATTGATAGTCTTGAAGTGTTGAGAATGGATTCTGCGCTAGGAGATGTTGCCCCTGCCTATTGTACCGGCCTTGGCAAATCGATTCTTGCTTTTTTGCCGGATCATGAACTGTCTTACTATCTTGATAACATGGAATTTAAAAGTTTGGCCCCTAACACCATTACTGATCGGGATGAATTGATAACAGAGCTGTCCCGGATCCGCCAGAACCGATTTTCCATAGATGATGAAGAGATGACTATCGGGCTTAGATGTATCGGTGTGCCCATTTTTGATCATAACTCCTACCCGGCTTATGCCATGAGTATCTCCGGTCCTTCCATACGGTTTACCCACCGGATGATTGAAGACATAAAACCCTTTATTCTTGAAGCTTCAGCAGAGCTTTCCCGCATGATGGGTACTCCCTAATTTTTTTTTTAGCCCCACCCAAAAAAAATAAAAATAATCCTTGACAACTGCGTTTGGTTTTTTTTATTTATATAAACGTCACATATAAAAGACAAACGTCACAAATAATGAGACAAATAACAAAATAATAAGTAAAACTGATACATGGAGGCAAAGATGAGTAAAAAAAAGTTAACAAGATGGGATCTTCAGCAAATGAAGGATGCCGGGGAAAAAGCAGTTTGGATTACGGCATATGATTTCTGGAATGCATCATTTGCTCAGGAAGCCGGTATGGATATGATCCTTGTTGGGGATTCACTAGGGATGTGTGTCTACGGGTATGAAGGAACGGTACCTGTGACCATGGATCAGTGCATCTATCATTGTGAAGCAGTCAGAAGAGGGGCAAAAGATACCTTTATTATTGGGGATATGCCGTTTTTGTCTTATCAGGTCAGCGTTGAAAGTGCTGTTTTAAATGCTGGCAGGTTTCATAAGGAAGCCTCCGTAGATGCCATTAAACTTGAAGGGGGTAAAAGGGTTTGTCCTCAGATTCAAGCTATTTCAGACGGCGGCATGCTTGTAATGGGTCATATAGGACTTACACCTCAAAGTTCAGGCCAGCTTGGCGGATTTAAAGCCCAGGGAAGAACTGCAGAAGCTGCCCAAGAGCTTATTGATGATGCACAAGCTATTCAGGATGCAGGTGCTTTTGCCCTGCTTGTGGAGGCTGTTCCTCCAGAGGTTTGCGGTATTATAAGAGACACTCTAACCATTCCTGTCTACAGTATTGGAGCAGGTATTGAAGCAGACGGGCAATTGATGATCTCTTCTGATGTTGCCGGGGTTTTTCAGGCTTTTACCCCAAAATTTGTAAAAAAATATGAAAACCTTGCAGACAAAACAATCAAGGCGTTTTCTGACTACAGGCAGGATGTTGTAGAAGGAAACTTTCCAGCACCTGAACATACATATAAGATGGTCGATGGTGAACTGGATAAACTAAAAGCATTATTACAAAAAGGATAAAAAAATGAGTGAGCGATTAAATCAAATTCAAGATTTTATGGAAAAACAGGGTATCCCAGGAAGGGATGGTTATGAACTTGACGCTTCGGGCAAAGCATTTCCTGACGGTGCTAATTTTAGGACAGAAATTGCAGGTGTTGAAAGAGCTTCCACAATGGAAGCCATGATTAAAGAGGCTGACAGGAGAGGTATTGTTATCCACAGAGCAATTGCAGCAGTTGGCGGCTCAACCTATTGTGATGCCAAGGAGCTTAAAGATATGGCACAGATGGCTAATGATGCAAAAATTGAAATTGTCATGACTGTGGGCCATAGAAAAGGGTGGGATGTCGGTGCCAAGGAGATGGCTACTGCAGAAGGCAAGATGCAGGGATTTCGCCTTAGAGGATCTGACAACATTGCTTTTCATATTGCCGATATAATGAGAAGTATTGACGCTGGATTCAGAGGCTTTCTTGTGTATGATGAGGGAGTTTTGTTTATCTTAAATAAAATGAGAGAAGAGGGATTGATTCCTGCTGAAACCATTTTTAAATTTTCAGTATTTGGCGGTTACTGCAATGCTGCCGGTGCAAAGGTTGTTGAAAGCATGGGCGCAAACTCATTAAACCCCATCTCAGATGTTTCAAGACCAATTCTCTCTTCCATAAGAAAAGCAATCAATATTCCCCTTGATGTTTATACCATTGTGCCCAACTCTTTTGGCGGAAATTTCAGAGCATATGAAACTCCTGAAATTGCAAAGGTTGCTTCTCCCTGCTATTTTAAATATGAACCTGGAACTTCTGAAGATGAGATCTATATGCCCTGGATTACTGAAGACTGGCATGAAAATTTTATAAAACAAAAGGTGAAAATTGCTTCCATTGTCCTGGAAATAATGGACAAACATGCACCTGAGATGAAAACTTCTCCAAAAGGGCCTGCTGATCTCGTACTGACAAAGGTTTAAAATTATGAATATTGATAAATTTTTTGCAAAACGAAATGCAGGTGTTGAGTGGTCAGGGATCAGGATAATGTTTGCCCTGGCAGATGAAATTGACGGTGTTATAAATCTTGGTATTGGGCAGCCTGACTTTGATACGCCTCTTCATATCAGAGATGCTGCAAAAAAGGCATTGGATCAAGGATATACAAGATATCCACCTGCCAGTGGATTTCCGGATTTAAGAGAGGTTGTGGCAGAAAAACTTGAGAGAGAAAACAAGATCAAGGCAGATCCTGATTCTGAAATTTTCATCAGTGTTGGTGCCATGCAGGGAATCTTCAATGTCATGCTCCATATAATTGAACAGGGAGATGAAGTTCTTGTTGTTGACCCTGGATATGACTACTATTCCCAGATCCGTCTTTTTGGCGGTGTTCCTGTAAGAGTTCCTGCAAAAGAGGAAAACAAATTCAAGATTGATCCTGAAGATATAAAAAAGGCTATTACTCCCAAAACCAAGCTCATGATCTTAAACACCCCGTCAAATCCAACAGGCGCTCTTTTTGACAGAGAAATCCTTGAAGATATTGCAAAACTCTGCAAGGAGCATCAGATAATGGTGCTGTCAGATGAACCCTATGAACATATCATGTTTGACAACAATGAACATGTCTCCATTGGATCTTTTGACGGCATGAAAGATCTCACAATCTCCATTTATACACTTTCCAAATCCTATGCCATGACAGGCTGGAGAGTTGGTTATGTTGTTGCCAACAAAGCTATTATAGATGAGATGGAAAAACTTATGGAGCATATGGTGTCAGGGGTTACAGCCGTTGCACAGCGTGCTGCCCTTGCTGCAATTTCAGGTTCCCAGGTGTGCGTCGAACAGATGGTTGAGCGCTATGCACAAAGAAGAGAAATCATTTATAATGGACTTAACAGTATAGAGGGAATCTCGTGTATCAAGCCGGAATCCACTTTTTATGTATTTCCAAATATATCTTCTTTTGGGATGTCATCCTGGGATTTTGCAAAATATATGGTAAAGGAGCATAAGGTTGCATTGGTGCCGGGCTCAATATTTGGAGAGAATGGTGAAGGTTTTGTTAGAATCTCCTTTGCCACAAGTTCCCGGAATCTTGAACTTGCTCTGGATAAGATTAAGAAAGGAGTTGCAGCACTTTGAATTAAAAAATATAAAGCCGATCCCGGGTAAGACTCTCTGGGATTGGTTGTTTTATAAAGAGGAGGACAGAATGGCACTATTCAGCAGGGACGAATACCTTAAACGCATCACAGATACCAAAACGGCCATGGACAGAAGAGGGATCCAGATTCTTGTGGTTTGTGATCCTGCCAATATGAATTATCTGACAGGATATGATGGATGGTCTTTTTATGTTCCCCAGGCAGTACTTGTTGTCGATGACCAGGAAGAGCCTGTCTGGATAGGCAGAATGATGGATCTTAATGGGGCAAGGCATACTGCATTTCTCAAACCGGAGAATATGATTGGATATCCGGAAGACCATGTCCAGACTGATGTGAAACACCCCATGAATTTCATGGCAGATTTCATAAAAGAAAAGGGATGGGGCAGTAAAAATGTAGGTGTGGAAACAGATGCCTATTACTATACTGCAAGAAGTGATAAAGAGCTTAGAAAAACTCTTGGAAAAGATCTTCTTGATGGCAATCTTATTGTTAACTGGGTAAGACTTGTTAAATCTGATGCCGAGATAAATCTGATGAAAAAAGCTGGTAAAATTGCTGAAAATGTGATGTCCACTGCCTTGTCAAAACTTGCTCCCGGAGTCAGAGAGTGCGATGTTGTTGCCGATGTTTATCAGGCACAGGCAAGAGGTACAAAAGATTTTGGAGGTGATTACCCCTCCATAGTTCCCATGATGCCCACAGGAGAGAAGACCAGTGCACCCCATCTGACATGGACAGATGAACCTTATAAATCTAATGAAGCTGTCAATCTTGAGCTTGCCGGATGTCATCAGCGCTATCACTGCCCCATTGCAAGGACAGCGTTTATTGGTTCCAATGTGCCTGATAAACTTTTAACCCTTGCTGATATAACGGTTGAAGGACTCAATCTTACTTTAGATGCAATAAAACCTGGAATGCAGGCCCAGGAGGTTGAACAGGTATGGAGAGAACATATTGCAAAAAAAGGATTTGAAAAAGAGTCAAGGATTGGATATCCCACAGGTCTGAATTACCCGCCGGACTGGGGAGAACACACTGCAAGCCTTCGCCCCGGTGATACCACTATTTTAAAACCCAATATGTGTTTTCACATGATTCTTGGAATGTGGATGGATAACTACGGGTTTGAGTGTTCAGAAAATTTCAGGGTGACAAAGGATGGTGCAGTAACTTTTGCCTCTTTTGAGCGCAAACTGTTTATAATTGAATAACTGTCTGTCAAGCGGCAAATCTTTGATTTCATTTTGGTGTGACACAAAACAAAATAATAAATTTGAGGATTCATAACAGGGCATGGATAAGATAAAAGAGAGAATTAAAAGCTTAGAACCTGAGATAATTAAGCTGCGCCGTGATTTTCACATGTTTCCTGAACTCGGCTTTGAAGAGTTTGAAACAGCAAAAAAAATTGAATCCTGGCTTCAAACCTCAGGATTTGAGACAAAGAGAGTTGCCAAAACAGGTGTTACTGCCCTGCTTGACAGCGGTATACCTGGTCCCTGCCTGATGCTGCGTGCTGATATGGATGCACTGCCTGTAACAGAAGAAAACAAAGTCAGTTATAAATCAAAAAACAGTGGTATAATGCATGCCTGCGGCCATGATGCACATATGGCAATGCTTCTTGTGGCAGCAAAGGTTTTAAGAGAACAAAAATCACTCTTTAAAGGAAAAATAAAATTTGTATTTCAGCCCAATGAAGAGATAGCAGGTGCTGTCAAGATGATTGAAGAGGGTGTTCTTGAAAATCCCAAAGTTGATGCTGCCATGGCAATCCATATCTGGAGCCTGATTCCCTCGGGCAGAGTTTCAATCACTCCCGGAGTTGTCATGGGAGGGCTTGATGTCTTTAAGATGAGAATTAAAGGCAGAGGCGGCCATACAGGATATCCCCATGAAGCAATAGATCCTGTTATTACTGCTGCCGACATCATTCAAAATGTCCAGAGTATTCAAACCCGTGAGGTAAATGCTCAAAATCCTGTTATTATCATGTTTGGTAAAATCAATGCAGGTCAAAAGGCAAATATCATCCCGGAATATGTTGATCTTGAAGGGACAATCAGGTTTTTAAATGCTGTGCCAAAGAATTCTGAAAACAATCCAACAAATAAATTTATAAGGGTTTGTAAAAGTATCTGCCAGACCCATCAATGTACCTGTGATATTGGGATTGAGCATGAAAATATTCCTCTGATCAATGATGAAAATATGGTAAACCTTGCAAAAAAGAGTGCAGCAGAGATTTTTGGAAGCAGTGATGTGATTGAGCATGCAAGATATATTGCAGGAGAGGACTTTAGTGAGTATTCTTCCATTGTTCCAGGAGTGTTTACTTTTCTTGGCTGCGCTAACAAGGATAAACAGACAGATATACCCCACCACAATCCCAAATTTAATATTGATGAAGATGTATTAACAAAAGGAGTAGAGTTACATGTCAAAACAGCCTTAAACTATCTGAATAAAGCAGGTTAAAGGCTGAAAAGACTTTTTATTTATATTAATTAAAAAAAGGAGAGTATCATGAACACAAAATTTAAAAAATTAACGGGTTTTATTTTAATTGCTGTTGCAGTACTGGCGTTTAATGTTCAGGCAGCAGAGTGGAAGTATGCAATGGGAGAGGGAGAAAGTGATCCCCAGGGTATCTATGCTACTGCATTTAAAAACTTTATTGAGGAAAATTCCAGACATAAAATCAAGATATATCCTGTAGGAAGCCTTGGCGAAGAGACCGATATGCTGGAACAAACTAAAGCCGGGATCTTACATTTTTTAGGACAGTCAACCGGTTATATGGGTGGTACGATTCCTGAGATGGATCTGTTTACACTGCCTTATGTTATGCCGACAGACATTAAACAGCTTGATTATTTTTTCAAAAATTCAAAAGTTATTAACACTATGCTTCCTCCACTTTTCAACAAGCACGGACTTGAGCTACTATCTATCTTCCCGGAAGGTGAGATGGCAGTAACAACATTTGTCGAATTTCACTCACCAGCAGATTTGAGCGGCAAAAAGATACGTGTTATGCCTGGGTCACCTATCCTGGTTGAGACCTATAAAGCCTTTGGGGCTTCACCTGTTCCAATGAGCTGGGGTGATTTGATTGGTGCACTTAAAACCAATATGATTGATGGACAGGAGAATCCAACTGTATGGATTGAGGCATATGATTTAGATAACTTGACAAAAGTATTGACATATACCGGACATGGACATTTCAATGCATCAGCATCAGCAAATAAAAAGTTTTACGACGGGCTTGGCAAAAGAGATCAAAAACTTGTTCAGGCAGCTGCTGCGCATGCCCACAAAACTATCCTTACCGAGGCAGAAAAGCTGGATGCTTATGGACTTGGCCGCATTGTCAGAACCAATCCAAGCTATAAGATTGTCACTCTTACGGAAAGTGAGCGTGTACCGTTTAAAAAAGCTGCAAAGGCTGTACAAGATTCCTTTGCATCAAAGAGCGCTTCCAACAAAAAAGTTTTGGATCAAATGATGGCTGATCTGAAAGAAGCTGAAGCAAACGCTAAATAAAAACCCAATCGATTATCTACTGCTCTTTTGAGTGGTAGATAATCTTAAACAAAAGAGAATAACAAAATAGACTTTGGCTTTTTTATTCGCGATTCATTTTGTTAATAGGGAGAAAAAATGGATGAGGTACAAGAGAAGAGGATCAATCCTATTTTAAAAGTGCTCGATTTTGTTGATGTGCTAATAAGTAAGTTTGAAGGGATTATGCTGGCTCTTGGGGTGATAGCGATGACTATTAATACCATTGCCGCGGTAATTAGCCGGTATGTCTTTAATAGTGCTATTACCTATACTGATGAGCTTAATATGATATTTATCGTTGTGGTGACCTATGCAGGACTCAGTTACGCAGCACGCAATGGGCGGCATATCAGAATGTCTGCTATTTATGACGCAATGTCTGCAAAAGTGCGCAAAGTTTTAATGATTTTGATGACTTCGGTTACTTCGGCGTTTATGTTCATTCTCTCTTTTTATTCATACTACTATATTGTTGAGGTGTATGAGAGTGGGCGGATTTTACCCGCTTTGGGACTGCCGGTATTTTATATCTATTTATGGGTACCTATTGGTTTTACTGTGACTGGATTGCAGTATGCATTTACAGTGGTTAAAAATCTAAGGGAGAAAGATGTCTATCTTTCAACTAATATTAAAGATGGGTACGCTGACACAGATAACGATATTGAGGTTTAGGGTATAATTATGAGATTTCAAATTAAGAAAATAATACTGATATTTGTTATTAGTTGCTTTTTGACCACTCCTATTTTGGCATCAGATCCTGTCACGTTGGTCATTGAAGAGACTACGATTGAAGAAAAAACAAATCTTTTTGTGTACGGCTATGCAGAGGGCGTGGATAAATGGCAGGAGGTGAATATAACCTTAAGTGATAAAGACTCTAAAAGTCTTGAACTAACTGCCAAGACCAATAAAATCGGCAATTGGGGAGTTGAAGAGGTTGATATCAGCACACTCAGTGATGGCAAAATCACCATTACAGCAATGCTTAAAGATGAAGCGGGAAAAACAATGGCACAAACCACTTCTACTGCTGTCCTGGATACCAGTTTCAGCATTGTAGAGTTTATGAATAGCCATTTTGCTGCGACTATTTTTTTACTGATGGTTATTTTACTGCTGTTAGGGTTTCCCATGAAGATCCCGTTGATTGCAGGAGCCACACTTGGGGTGTATCTGCTGTACGATGGGGATCTCTCACAGATGCAGTTTATGATTCAGCAGATGATGGCAGGGATTCGTCCTGCAGCACTCATTGCCGTGCCAATGTTTATCCTCTCAGCCGACATTATGACCAGAGGTAAATCAGCTGAAAAACTTATCGATCTTGTGATGGCATTTGTCAGGCACATCAAAGGCGGGCTAGCTGTGAGTACAGCTGGAGCATGTGCGGTGTTTGGTGCTGTTTCCGGTTCGACTCAAGCCACAGTTGTTGCGATTGGATCACCCCTTCGTCCCAGGCTTCAAGAAGGGGGGTACAAGGACTCTTTTATTTTAGCACTCATTGTCAACTCCAGTGATATTGCTTTTTTGATTCCCCCCAGTATCGGGATGATTATCTATGGAATTGTCGCAAAATGCTCTATACCTGAACTTTTTATCGCTGGAATCGGCCCTGGGCTGTTGATTTTACTTTTGTTTTCAATCTATAGCGTTATTTATGCATATATACACAAAATTCCTACCGAGCCAAAAGCCTCATGGAGCGAGCGGGGAAGGGCTCTTTATTATGCTTTGTGGCCTTTGGGATTTCCGGCTATTATTATCGGTGGGATCTTTGGCGGTATCTTCAGCCCCACAGAAGCAGCAGCTGTAAGCGTGGCATATGCTATCATGCTCGAGGGCTTTATTTTTAGAACAATGAAGCTTCGTGACTTTTATGCAACCGCCCAGTCAACCGGGTTAGTGACAGCAGTTGTTTTTATTTTAGTCGGTGCCGGGGCTGCATTTGCCTGGGTGTTATCCTATGCGCAAGTGCCCCAACAGCTATTGGGGATGATCGGTATTTCTGAGATGGGCCAATATGGCGTACTCTTTGTTATCTCTGTTGCCTTTTTTTGCGGATGCATGTTTGTTGATCCCATTGTGGTGATTTTGATCTTAGTGCCTATTTTTGCGCCTGTAGTGAATGATGTAGGACTTGATCCTGTTTTAGTGGGTACACTTATTACGCTCCAGGTTGCAATCGGTTCTGCAACTCCGCCATTTGGCTGTGATATTTTTACCGCTATTGCAGTATTTAAACGCCCTTACTTTGAAGTTGTCAAAGGGACACCACCATTTATATTTATTCTATTAAGTGTAGCCGTAGCTATGATCTTTTTCCCACAGATTGCTCTATACTTAAGAGATGTAGCCTTTAGATAAGGAAGAGATATGTTTGATAATATTTTAGTTCCATTAGATGGGTCGGAAAATGCATACAAAGCTTTAGAGTATGCAGCCAACATAGCAGAAAAATTTGATTCACAAATTACTGTCTTATCGGTCTTCAGACACCATAGCCATATTGAAAAATCAATCTCTATGGTTAGACCAAGGGAGCCTGAAAATTTAGATGATGTGTTAAGTGCTTATGCTAAAGATATTGTAGCCCAGGGTAAAACAATACTGCAGGAGCAAGGTGTTAAAAAGACAAGAGGTTTTATCAAAATGGGAAGGGCCAGCAAAAAAATATTAGATTTTGCCAAAAAACACAAAATAGATTTAATTGTCATCAGCTCCAAAGGACAAGGGGATTTTGCAGGATATCTTTTAGGCGGAGTGTCGCATAAGGTGGCTGGCCTTGCCAAATGTCCGGTAATGGTTATTTAGCTAACTTGGTCATGGAATGAAAAAGTATTGATTTTTCATAGGTGCTCTATAAAAAATCAATATATGTTTTAATCATTAGGAGAGAGAAATGACTCAGTTAGGTTGTTAATGGTTTTTTGACCGCTTTGAGCGGTTCACAATCAAGCCTCCGGGTTTACCGGAGGTCATTGACTTTTCATATAAAAAGGACTGTCTCATGCTGTATCAGAAAAAATCACAACAGGTCTCATATGGGGAGGCCATCGGAATCCTCTTGCTGGATTCACCTATCCCATTTATCCCAGGTGATGTGGCTAATGCCACGAGCTATGATTTCCCTGTCAGGTTTAAAAAAGTACCCGGGTTTACTGTGGAGAAGGCCTTATGTCGGGATGGAGATATTTACCCACAACTTTTAAATGCGGCAAGGGATTTAAAAAATAACGGTGTGAAAGCGGTTACCGGCGATTGTGGTTTCATGGCGCTGCATCAGAACCGATTAAAACAGGATCTCGGTATACCGGTTTTTTTGTCCAGTCTTTTGCAGATTCCTTTTATTCGGCAGATTATTCCCGACGATAAAAAAATCGGTGTTATTACGGCCAGTAAACAGAACCTGACCACATCGTTTTTAGATATAATCGGTATTCATGATAAGTCAGATCTTGTGATTGAAGGTCTTGAGAAGAACCCGGAATTCAAAGAGGCCGTGCTGGAAGAGAAAGGCAGTCTTGATACTGAAAAAATCGAAAACGAGGTGGTCCGGGCGGCCAAGGCCATTGCAGTCCCTGAAAATAATATTGAGGTCATCCTCCTGGAATGTAGTGTGCTTCCTCCTTATGCACGGGCAATACACCAGGTCACAGGTCTGCCCATATTTGATTATATCACTATGATTGATTTTGTTTTCAGTGCTGTGGTTAAAAAACCTTATAACGGGTTTATGTAAAAAAATGCTTTTTTGTTTTTCATTTCCAAGATTGATGACATCTGCCGCTATAGGTCATTCCTTTCTTTTTTATAAATTCATTTGGTTTTGCAATTGTCCATAACAAAGCTTTAAATTTCAAATTTAAAAAAACATAGTGCATGTCAAAAAGAGAGTCGGCCAATATCTTTTTAAAAAAGTATCGATTTTAATAAAAATGGTTGAAAAAATAATTGACAAAAACCCTTGATTTGTATAGATTAAAGGATTGAGTTATAATGTTTTTTGGATGATATGGAGTGATGAAGGCTTTGATTAATATGAAATGCAAGGATATTTTATGACAGGTCGACAAGCAAGTGTTTCCAGGACAACAAAAGAGACAGAAATAGATATCTGCATAGATATAGATGGGTCAGGCAAGGCTGATATTTCAACGGGTATCCCTTTTTTTGATCATATGCTCACAGCTTTTTGTGTTCATGGTTTTTTTGATCTTGAACTTAAGGTTAAAGGAGATCTTGAAGTTGATTATCATCACACCATAGAGGATACAGGACTTGTTCTTGGCCAGGCTCTTTCAAAAGCCCTTGAAAAGAAAGAACAGATTGTCAGATTTGGTGACTCCTGTGTCCCAATGGATGAAGCTTTATCCAGGGTTACAATAGACCTCTCCAACAGGCCCTATCTTGTTTATAATTTCCCTTCAAATCTTAAAGTTAAAGGGACCTTTGATATTGATCTTGCCAGAGAATTTTTTCAAAGCTTTTGTGTTCAAGGAGCATTTAATCTTCATATTAATTCTGAATATGGTATCAATGAACACCATGTTCTTGAATCAATTTTCAAGGCTCTGGGCAGATCCTTGAAAATGGCCACAAGAGTTGACACAAATATAAATAAAACCCTCTCCACAAAGGGAACTTTATAAATAAAATATATAAAACATATGGAATTCAATGATAATTATACCCGCTGTTGATATAAAACAAGGCAAATGTGTCAGGCTTTTACAAGGCCGCATGGAAGATACAACTCTCTATTCAGAAGATCCTGTAAGCATGGCTCAGCAATGGGAAACTTGCGGGGCAGAGCTTATCCATGTAATTGATCTTGATGGAGCATTTGCAAAAGAGGTAAAAAATTTTAAGACAATAGAGGATATCTTATCAAAAATAGAAGTTCCCATACAGGTGGGTGGCGGCATCCGAGATATTAAAACCATTGAAAGATATATTGATGCAGGAGTTTCAAAGGTTATCATAGGCAGTGTTGCTCTTTATGATCCAGAACTTGTTAAAGATGCCTGTAAAAATTTTCAAGGCAGGATTGTTGTTGGTATTGATGCACGTAACGGTATGGTTGCAGTTGAAGGGTGGAGCAAAACTTCTGAAACCAAGGCTGTAGATCTTGCAAAAGAGTTTGAATCATGTGGAGTAGCAGCAATCAATTTTACCGATATACACAGAGACGGGATGCAAACCGGTCCTAATATTGAAGAGACAGCAGCTTTGGCTGAGGCTGTTTCAATACCCATTGTAGCTTCGGGTGGAGTCAGTACAATTCAGGATATTAAAAATCTTTTAAAAATTGAGAATAAGGGGGTAATAGGCGTTATAACCGGAAGAGCTCTTTATGAAGAAACCCTTGATTTAAGAGAAGCCATAAGGATTTCAAAATAGCAGTTATTGACATGTTATTTTAAAGACTTAAATTATTTTATTTTTTGCACCATTTAATTTTGGAGTCACGACCAGCAAAATGTATATTCCTGAAGAAAAAATATCAGAAATTTTAAATACTTCAGATATTGTTGATATTATTTCTCAATCTGTGATTTTAAAAAAATCGGGAAGCAATTTTTTTGGTTTATGTCCATTCCATTCTGAAAAAACACCCTCTTTTTCTGTAAATAGTAATAAACAGATCTATTATTGTTTTGGCTGCGGTGCAGGAGGAGATGTTTTGAATTTTCTTAAAAGGTATCATGGAATTACCTTTCCTGAAGCTGCAAAAATGTTGGCGCGCAAGTATAATATAACTATTGAAACCAAGGAAATTGATCCTGCAACAAGAAGGCAGCTCCACCTCAAAGAGAGTCTGTTCCGACTTAATAAAACCACAATGGGGTATTTTGACAGTGAACTGAAAAACAGTAATCAGGGGCAAAAGGCCATTGAATATCTGAAGATAAGAAAAATTTCCAAAGATATTATTGAACAATTCCATCTTGGTTTTTCTCCTGACAGCTGGGATAGTGTTGTTAAAAAGTTCAAAGAGGTGAAAATTTCAAAAAATATTGCTGCTCAATCGGGTTTGATTCTGGAAAGAAAGCAGAACAGCGGCTATTATGATAGATTCAGAAACCGGATTATGTTCCCGATTTTTGATATAAATATGCAGGTGGCTGGTTTTGGCGGCCGGGTCATGGATGATGCCATGCCAAAATATATGAATTCTCCTGAAACACCGGTTTACAATAAAAGTCGTATTCTATACGGTCTTCATGCAGCAAAGCAATTTTGCAGGCAGGAGGGTTTTGTTTATATAGTTGAAGGCTATTTTGATTTTTTATCCCTTTTTCAACACGGAATTAAAAACACGGTGGCAAGTCTTGGCACTGCACTAACCCATGATCATGTCAGGATTCTTAAAGGATATGCATCAAAAATGATACTTGTTTTTGATTCTGACGCAGCAGGAATCAGTGCAGCAAAAAGAAGTATTAAAATTTTTATGAAAGAGGGTGTTGATATAAGAATTCTTGTACTGCCTGAAGGTTATGATCCTGATTCCTATGTTATGGAGCATGGGCAGGAAGCATTTAATAAACTTGCTTTAAAGGCAAGAACTATCATGCAATTCCTTTTACAGGTCTCAATTGATACTCACGGGTTGACCGTGGAGGGCAGGATCAAAATTTTAAATGATATGAAGCCGTATCTAACCGGAATTCAAGATAGTGCAGTAAGATCCTTGTATGTTAAAGAACTTGCTGAAACATTGAATATCGATGAAAAAGCTGTCCTGGAAAAGGTGAGGGAAGAATATCTGCAGTCTCAGCAGAGCACATCAAAATCATATTTGATTGATGAGAAAAAAGATAAAGATGAGCTGGAATCTGATCGAAGAGAAGAACAGGTGATTGCAATGGTGCTAAATTATCCTGAAATCATTGATGATATAAAGAATACAGGTGTTTTAGAATGTTTTTATTCTGAAAAATTAAAATCGGTTGGAAAAAAAATTATAAGTATCAGTCCTGATAAAAAGGCCTTTATTACAAATATTATGGCAAAAATGGAAAACAGTGAGGACCAGAAACTTATAGCTTCTCTATCCATGAATGACTCTTTTTTAGAAAAGGATATTCAAAAGACAGCATTATCTCTAATAAACAGAATTATTAGAGTGAGAAAAAGAGAAGAAAATATTTTGACAAGTAAAATTATAAGTGCGGAAAAGGGCAGTGATGCTGAGTTGATGGAATTGTTAAAGGAAAAACAGGCTGAGATTCAGCAATTACAATAATAGATACGAATAAGCCTTTGGGAGGCATAAATATGGCAGGTAAGACAAAAAAGTCTGGAGAGAATTTGGTTATTAGTAAGAAAGAGTTACAAAAACTTATTAAAAAAGGGGAAAAAACCGGCTCTCTCTCTTTTGCCGAACTTAATGATGCAATATCTGATGATTTAAAATCATTGGATCAAATAGAAGATGTGGTTATACAATTTAAAGAGCTTGGAATTAAGCTTGTGGATAAGGAAAAAGAAAAAATTAAAAAGAAAACCATTACTAAAAAGAAAGCAAAAACAACTAGTAAGAAAAGCAAAGCCGCAACTAACAAGACTAAAAAAACAGCTAAGAATAAAAAAGAGTCTAAAAAAGAGGCTGAAAAGAGAGAAGAAAAAGACAAAAAACAGGCTGTCAAAGATTTGTTAGCTCCCAAAAAAGATGGATCCGATGTTGAGTTTGGTTCTGTTACTGACCCTGTGAAAATGTACCTTAAAGAGATGGGAATGGTTACTCTGCTCAGCCGGGAAGGTGAAATTGAAATTGCTAAAAAGATTGAACATGGGGAGCGTAATATCTTACGGGCTATGCTGGATTGCCCGCTAACTCTATTCACCATTTTTGTCTATGGCTATAAAATGGAAAAAAAGTCCATGCGTCCCAAACATGTCCTAAGGGATGTTGATGAGGGTGATGGTATTGTAGATGAGGTTTCTAAACAGGAAAAATTTTTAAATTCTTTAAAAATAATAAAAAAACTTCACGATGAAAATCAGGAAAAAAGAGATTATTTACTGCAGGCAAAGAGGAAAACTAAAAAATATGAAATTTTTTCAAAAGAGATTTTCGATAACACAGAAACTATTTTTGCACAATTAAAAAAGTGGCGTTTTGAAGCCAATGTCATTCATAATATTGAAAAAAATATTAGAAATACTATTATCTGGTTTGCAAAAATTGATGAACTTCTTGAAAAATGTGCTAAAACTTTTAAAGTTAAAAGCAAGACCATGCTGGATAAATTATCTTCAGAAAAGGAATTTGTGAAATGGGCAATGTCCAAATCTGACCTTACCATGGTTCGGGCAACAATTTTATTTCAGGATCTTTGTTCAATATCAGTTCAGGTCTCCTTGAGAAAAAATGAAGTTAAGGGGGACTCTGATTTTTTAAAGCAGATTGTTAAAAGAATTGACGCAGGACGGCGAAGTGCTGAATTTTCAAAAAGAGAACTCGTCAGAGCAAATTTAAGACTGGTGGTCAGTATTGCAAAAAAGTATACAAATAGAGGTTTGCAGTTTTTAGATCTGATCCAGGAAGGTAACATTGGATTGATGAAAGCTGTGGATAAATTTGAATACAGACGGGGGTATAAATTTTCCACATATGCTACATGGTGGATAAGGCAGGCTATTACCCGGGCTATTGCAGACCAGGCAAGAACAATAAGAATCCCGGTTCATATGATTGAAACCATTAATAAACTGATTCGGACATCAAGATACCTTGTGCAGGAGATGGGTAAAGAGCCGTCACCTGAGGAAATTGCCCAGAAGATGGAAATTCCCATTGAAAAAGTCAGGCGTGTATTAAAAATTGCCAAAGAACCGATTTCTCTTGAAACACCTATAGGAGAAGAAGAAGACAGCCATCTCGGTGATTTTATAGAAGATAAAAAGTTTTCAATTCCTTCTGATGCTGCCATTGATTTCAGTCTGGCTGAGCAGACAAGAAAAATTCTTGCTACTTTGACACCCCGGGAAGAAAAAGTGCTTAGAATGCGCTTTGGAATAGGTGAAAAATCTGATCATACTCTGGAAGAAGTTGGAAAGGATTTTACTGTTACCAGGGAACGTATCCGCCAGATTGAGGCAAAAGCATTGAGAAAGTTGAGACATCCTACAAGGAGCAAAAAACTTAAGACATTTATTGAGAATTAAATCTTGACTTAAAATGAG